>NZ_JBEXWT010000093.1:0-34875 GCF_040629945.1 Kitasatospora sp. NPDC005856
TTTTTTTTTGGGTTTTTTGTTTTTTTTTGTTTGTTGGTTTGTTGTTCTGGGTTGGGGGGTGGGTTTTTTTTTTTTTGGGTTTTTTTTTTTTTTTTTTTTTTTTTGTTTTTTTTTGTGTTTTTGTGGGGGGGGGGGGGGGGGGGGGGGGCCCGGGCCCCCCCCCCCCGCCCGGGGTGGATCAGTCCTCGGTGAGTGCGTCCATGCCCGCGACCACGCGGGCCAGCAGCTCCAGGAAGGTGCCGCGCTCCTCGACGGAGAGGCCCCCGACCAGTGCCTGCATGCGGGCGAAGTGCTCGGGGGCCAGCTCCCGCAGCCTGTCGGCTCCCCGTGCGGTGAGGATCACGACATTGCCGCGGCCGTCCTCGGTGGACGGTCGGCGGGCCACCAGGCCCTCCCGTTCCAGGCCGTCGACCAGGCCGGTCACGGTCGCCCGGGAGACGCCGAGACTCGCCGCGAGCTGGGAGGGCGATTTCTCGCCGCCGTGGTCCTCCAGGTCCGCCAGCAGCCGGTAGCGGCCGGTGGAGAGGCCGAAGCGGCTGAAGTGCACCTCGCCGGCCTGGCCGAGCCGGGCGCCCGCCGCCATCAGCCGGGTCGCGACCAGGATCGCCTGCGGATCGGCCTCGAGGCCGTAGCGGGCGATCTGGCGGCGGGCCTGGTCGATGCTGGGGGCGGTGGGGCCGCCCTCGGAGTGCTGGGTCACAAGAAGTAATATGGCGCCTAACCTGATCCCCGGTCAAGCGGCGTCGTCGGTCTGTGCTCAGTCGTCGATCTGTGCCCCGGTGGCACGGGGAGCGATCCGTGGCGGCGCCCAGTCCGCGTGCCGCAGGACGGTCCGGACCATCGCACCGGGCGGAGTGAGCCGGATCGCGGCGTTGCGCAGCCCGACCGCCAACGGGTGGGCGAGCTGCTGGCCCATCCGGCCGGCCCGGCGGGCGTCGCGGGCCACGGCCTGGCTGCGCGGGCGGCGGGCCGCGTCGTAACGGACGAGCGCGCCCTCGATCGTCCGGGTCCCGGCGAGCACCGCCGCCAGGGTCACCGCGTCCTCCAGTGCCTGGCAGGCGCCCTGGCCGAGGTGGGGCGTCATGGCGTGCGCCGCGTCGCCGAGCAGCGCGATCCGGCCCGACACGTAGGACGGCAGCGGTGTGGCCAGCTCGTTGACGTCGTGGTGCAGCACCGCCTCCGGCCGGGTCGCGGCCAGCAGCGAGGGGATCGGCTCGTGCCAGCGCGCGAAGCGGCGGCGGACCTCGGTCAGCGGGTCCCGGTAGCGGACCCCGGCCGGGGCGTTCAGGACCGCGTGCCACTCGGCGGTGCCGTCCGGGAAGGCGATGTGGCCGAACTCGGCGCCGTGGCCCCAGGTGATCTCGAAGTCGGCTCCCAGGCCGTCCACCGGGCGCTCGGTGATCGCCCGCAGCACCGTCGAGCCGCTGTGGACCGGCCCGGGGTGTGCGGGGAAGAGTCGGCGACGGAGCCGGCTGTTGATGCCGTCGGCCGCCACCAGGAGATCCGCCTCCAGCGTGGTGCCGCCGACGCCGACCCGGACGCGGGAGGGCCGGGTGGTGTCCACCTCGGTCACCTCGGAGCCGATGACGAGGCAGGTGGCGGGCAGTGCCCCGCGCAGGATGCGGTGCAGGGCCGCGCGGCGTATCCCGACGATCGGGGCGCCCAGCTCGCGCTCCAGCGCCGCGCCGTCCATCGCGGCGAGCCGGCGCCCGTCCGGGGTTCGGGTGCCGCCGGTGTACTGACGGCGGGAGGCCGCCTCGACCGCCTCGCCGACTCCCAGGGCGGCGAGCGCGCGCATCCCGTTGGCGGCCAGGGAGATGCCGGCGCCCGCGTCGTCCAGGACTTCCGCCCGCTCGACCACGGTCACGTCCCACCCCGCCAGCCGTAGCCCGATCGCGGCCGCCAGCCCGCCGATCCCGCCCCCGACCACCACCGCGCTGCTACCGCTCATGCCCGGTCCTTCCCGTGTCGCCGTGCTGTTTTCTACAGCTGTAGAAGGAGCGTACTACGGGGCCGCCGGCGGACGGCCGCGGGGACGTGGAGGGGGCGCCTGGGCGGTCGGGCGAGGTCGGGGCGGCCGGTGGGGCGGCCGGTGGGGTGGCCGGTGGGGTGGCCGGTGGGGTGGCCGGTCCGGGGCGAGGTGGTGCGTAGTTGGTGGCGCGGCCCCGGTAGAAAGGGGGGATGCGGCGAAACGAGGAGCGGAAGCGGGACGATGCGGGGCGGCCGGACCGGCGGACGGTGCTGGCGGACGCCGCGATCGGGGTGCTGGCGGACCTCGGCGTGCGCGGACTGACCCACCGGGCGGTCGACGCGGCGGCCGGGCTGCCGGTCGGAACCACCTCGGCCTACCTGCGGACCCGGCAGGCCCTGCTCACCGCGCTGGTGCGACGGCTGGTGGAGCTGGACCAGGGCGAGCTGGACGCCATGGGGGAGCAGGTGCCGGTCCGCTCCGCGGCGGAACTGTCCGAGGGGATCGCGGAGCTGATGCGCCGCCGGCTTTCCGGTGACGGTCGGCGTCGCTCGCTCGCCCGGTACGCCTGCGCGGTGGAGAGCGTGCGCGATCCCGAGCTGCGCGAGATCCTCGTCCCTCGGGAGAACGCCGGGCGCGCCGCCGTCCGTACGTTCCTCGCCGCCGAGGGCGTGGCCGACCCCGACGGGCGGACGGCCACGCTGCTGGCCTGCGTCGACGGACTGGTCTTCGACCATCTGGTGGGTGCCGGCGAACCCGGGGTGGACGCGATCCAGGGGCTGGTGGCGGCCGCCCTGCGGGGAGCGGCCGCGAGCTGAGCCGCGCCGGGCCGGCCCGCCGGGGAGTCGTCCCGCCGTCCGTCTTCCGGTGTCCGGCCGTCCGTCGTCCGGCCGTCCGTCGTCCGGCCGTCCGTCGTTCCGTCGTGCGATCAGGACTCGCGCCCATGGGGGTGCTTCAGCTCGGCGGCGTAGCCGGCGAGCAGGATGCGCAGGGTGCGGTGGAAGCACTGCTCGGAGTCGAGGCCCTCACCGGTGGCGAAGGCCTGCGCCAGGCCGGGGTAGAGCTCCCGGTCCAGGTCGGCGAACTGTTCGGGCCGGGGTTCGGTGCCCTCGCGGTCGGGCGTCTCGCCGACCTCGCCCAGTGTGTGCCCGATGGTCCACCGGGCGACGGAGTTGAGCACGTCGAGCGCGTCGCCGAGCGGGACGCCGTCCGCGTGGAGCACGGCGATGCCGCGCTCCAGCAGGGCGAGGGCGGCGGGTGTGGCGACCGGGCGGGTGGCCAGCACGGTGAGCATGGCGGGGTGGGCGAGCAGCAGGCGGCGCAGCTCGACGGCGAAGTCCCGGACCACTTCCGTCCACGGGCCGTGGGGCTCGGCGAACAGGCTTCCGGCCGACAGCTCCAGCAGGCGCTCCACCATGCCGTCGAGCAGGGCTGCCTTGCTGGGGACGTAGTAGTAGAGCGTCATGCCCTCGACGCCGAGCGCCGCACCGAGCTTGCGGTTGGAGAGCGCGGCGAGCCCGTGCTCGTCCACATAGGCGAGCGCGGCGTCGACGACCTTCTCACGGGTCAGGCCCGTCCGTGGGCGGGTGCGCCGGGTCGGCATCGGTTCCTCCTTCGCCCGGTGCGCTCGACCGGGGCGGTGCGGCGTGGGCCTCGACAAGTCTTGCAGTGTAAGAAAGCAATACTCGGCGTCAACTTCTTGCACTGCAAGAAAAACTCCCGGAGGGGGTGTCGCGCAGGTCGTCGACGAGGACGACCTGTCGCGTCCGGTCACGCAATAGTGGCGCTCCCGGCGCGTCGGCCGCCCGGGGTTATCCGTCCCTCGGCGGCCTGTCGAACCCGGGACGGCTGACGGTCGATCGGTGAACAGGATGACGAGACATCAGGTCAATCAACCGTCAAGTTGGTTCATTCACAGAATATTTCGCCGCGTGTTCTGCGCCGGACGGATGATTTACGCAGCTCCCAGGTCTTCCCAGGGAGATCTCCGGCTGACAGGCTGGGGCCGCCCTTTCAGTACGGAGGAGGTTCCTTGTCCCGCATATCCACGCTGGCCGGAGCGGTCACCTGCGCTCTCGCTCTTGTCACCGGCACTGCCGTCGCCGCGTCGGCGGCGCCCATCGACCAGTCCCCGAGCCTGGTCGAGGCGAAGGTCGACCCTGTTGCCTGGACGCCGTGCAACCCCGACCCGACCAAGCCGGACCCCGGCATCTACGACTGCGCCGTCTACCCCGTGCCGCTGGACTACGACAACCCGTCGGGTGAGAAGGTCGGCATCGCCATGATGCGGCGGCGGGCGAGCGACCCGTCGAAGCGGATCGGCTCGCTGTTCCTCAACCCCGGCGGCCCGGGCGGCAGTGGTTACCTGTGGGCGACGACCTCCCGTTTCGGTGCCGAGGTGCAGTCCAAGTTCGACCTGGTCGGCTTCGACCCGCGCGGCGTGGCCCGGAGCAACCCGCTCAAGTGCTTCAAGACCCAGGAGGACGCCGACGCGGTCACCAACCGCATGGTCGGCGTGCCGGTCACCAAGGCCGAGATCGACGAGACGCTCGACGCGGACCAGGACTACACCGACGCGTGCAGCAAGAACGCCGGCCCGCTGATCGAGCACATGTCGACCATCAACGTGGTGCGCGACCTCGACCGTATGCGCCGCGCCGTCGGTGACTCCCAGCTCACCTTCGCCGGGTTCTCCTACGGCACCCTGATCGGTTCGACGTACGCCAACATGTACCCGAACAAGGTCCGCGCGATCATCGTCGACGGCAACGTCGACCCGAACCTGCGCCTGCACAACGGTCTGGAGTACGACCGCCAGCGGGCGAACGGCTTCGAGATCGCCCTGGACGAGTTCCTCAAGCGCTGCCAGGCCGCCGGCGCCCCGCGCTGCGCCTTCGGCGAGGGCGACACCCGGGCCAAGTTCGACCAGCTCCGCGACCACCTGCGGACCAGCCCGATCACGCTGCCGAACGGTTCCCAGGTGACCCTGAGCAGCTTCACCGGGGAGGTGGCCAGCGCGCTGTACTCGCAGGCCAAGCTGGCCCCGCTGGCCAAGTCGCTCCAGGCGACCTACCAGGTGTTCCAGAAGCCGGCCGCGACCGCCCTGCTGGCCCCGCAGGCGAACGTCTCGGAGGAGGACGCCAACCTGCTCTCGGTGGAGGTCCCGCGGACGGCGCTGCGGGAGGCCCCGGTCGATTCCGAGTACACCGCGGACGACTCCTACCTGGCCGTCAACTGCCAGGACAAGCCGTACCCCTCCAACGACCGGGTGTTCGCGAACGCGGCCAAGGCCTGGGAGAAGGACATGCCGACCTTCGGCCGCTACCAGGCCTTCGACGCGCCCGCGTGCGCGAGCTGGCCGGCCCCGGCCCGGGACGCCGAGCGCTTCTCCGGCCCGTGGAACAAGAAGACCTCCAACACCGTGATGGTGATCGGCAACCTCTACGACCCGGCCACCCAGTACAAGTTCGCCCAGCGGATGCAGCAGGAGCTGAGCAACGCGGTGCTGGTCAGCGTCGACTCGATCGAGCACTGCGCCGTGGGCCGCAGCAAGGCGCTGAACCAGCTGGTCACCCGCTACCTGGTGGACGGCACCGCGCCGGCGCCCGGCCAGCTGCTGAAGCCGGACGCGGAGATCTTCCCGGCGGTCTGACGGAACGGCCCCCGGTGACTCGGGGGAGGAGTTGACGATCGTGGTGGTCGGCGGTGCTGCCGGCCACCACGATCGTGCTTTCCGGACGCCTTCCCGGAGAGCCGGGAAGGCTCGGAGAACGCGGCGGTGGATCGTCATCGAACCTCCGGTGGAGCGGATTCCTGCGAGTCGTCGGCGACCGTAGCCCGTGCCACTGACAATCGGGTCCCGATGCGACGGCTGAGGTCAGAGCCGGGATGGGTCAACGAAAATGACGTACTGTCACACTATTCAATAACAAATTCCCACGGTCGAATATCCGTGTTAGCGTGCGGGCCGCCGGCTTCTCTCGAACTCGGGAAGGTGGGGACGGCCCATGCAGGACGAATTCCCCCGGCGGGGTTTCCCGGGCGGTGCCGGTGCGGCGGCCGCCGGGATCACCGTCGGCTCCACGGGAGCGGCGACCGAGGGCGCGCGCCGGGAGCCGCCGAAGGGGCGATCGGTGTTGCCGGGCGATCCCCGGTACCAGACCCTCGCCCAGGGCTTCAACCAGCGCTGGAGCAGCTGCCCCTCCTCCATCCGGCTGGTGGGCGACGAGGCGGACGCGGTCGCCGAGCTGAACCGCGCGCTGGACGGCGGGCTTCGGCCGACGGTCCGCGGCGGCGGACACTGCTACGAGGGTTTCGTCGACAACGACCGGGGCGTCATCCTCGACCTCAGCACGATGCGCGGCGTCGCCGCCTCGACCGACAAGTTCGGCCGGCCCACGTACGGCGTCGAGGGCGGCGCCACCAACTGGGACGTCTACACCACGCTCTTCCGCGAGTTCGCCGTCACCGTTCCCGCCGGGTCCTGCTACTCGGTCGGCGCGGGCGGGCACGTCTGCGGCGGCGGGTACGGCCTGCTCTCCCGGCGGCACGGGCTCACCGTGGACCACCTCGTCCAGGTCGACGTGGTCACGGTCCGGGGCGGCCGCGCGGTGGTGACGCAGGCGCACCGCGAGGACGCGCCGGGCTCACCCGAGCAGGACCTCTTCTGGGCGCACACCGGTGGCGGAGGCGGGAACTTCGGGGTGGTGCTGCGGTACCACTTCGCACCGGACGTGCCGCAGCCGCCGCCCCGGGTCTGGCTGAGCAGCGTGGCCTGGCCCTGGGCCGAACTGCGCCGGCGGCCCGAGGACTTCGAGACCCTGGTGGCCAACTTCGGGGCCTTCATGGCCGAGTACAGCGGCCCGCGCGAGCCGGTGTACCAGGGGCTGTTCGCCATCCTCAAACTCACCCACCACTCCAACGGGAACGTCGTCCTGTTCAGTCAGTGGGACGGCGAGGACCCGGGCCCGCTCGACGCCTTCGTGGCGGCGGTCGAACAGGGGATGACGACGCGCTCGGGGGTGCAGACCAGGGCGGCCGGCGGGCTGTTCCTGCCCTACCCGGACAAGCGGCGCCAGATGCCCTGGTTCCAGGCGACCATGACGCTCAACCCCTCGGGCGACAACCAGCGCGGCAAGTACAAGTCGGCCTACCACCGGGAGCCGTTCTCGCCGGAGCAGATCGCCGCCTTCTGGGAATGGCTGGTGCGGGACGTGGAGGGGGCGGACCTCTCGAACACGCTGGTCCAGATCGACTCCTACGGCTGCCGGATCAACACCCGGCGTCCCGAGGAGACGGCCGTCCCGCAGCGCGACTCGATCATGAAGCTGCAGTACCAGACGTACTGGACGGACCCGGCCGAGGACGAGGAGCACCTGGCCTACCTGAGCGGGCTGTACCGCGACGTCTACCGGGGGACGGGCGGAGTTCCGGAGGTCGACACCGCGACGGACGGTGCCTACGTCAACTACCCGGACGTCGATCTGGGCACCGCCGACCAGCCCGACCCGGCCTACCCCCGCCTGTACTACAAGGACAACTACCCACGACTGCAACGCACCAAGGCTCACTGGGACGGGGAGGAGGTGTTCCACCACGCCCAGTCGATCATCCCGGCCGGGCCCTGAGCCCGAGCGCCGGTGCTCCGGAGGGCTCTCGGCGCCCCCGGAGACGGGCCGGTGCCCGGAGGCGTGGGAAGGCGCCCCGCATCCCCACGCCCGTGACACGGCCCCGGGCCCGCTCCGCTGAGCGGCCTGCGCTGCTAAGCGGCTCTCTCCGCTAGGCGGCCCGCTCCGCCTCCTCCTCCATGATCCGTCCGTCCCGGACCTCGATCACCCGGTCGGCGAGTCCCATCAGCGTCGGGTCATGGGTGGCGACCAGCACCGTGACGCCCTCGCTGCGCACCACCGCGCGCAGCAGCTCCATGATCGAGCGGCCGGTCTCCGAGTCCAGCTGGCCGGTCGGCTCGTCGGCGATGATCAGGCTGGGCTCGTTGGCCAGTGCGCGGGCGATGGCGACGCGCTGCTGCTGGCCGCCGGAGAGCTCGCCGGGGCGCTGGTTGGCGTGGTCGGCCAGGCCGACCAGGGCGAGCAGGGTGTGGGCGCGCTCCTCGCGTTCGGCGGCCGGGGCCTTGCGCAGCCGCATCGGTACGCCGACGTTCTCGGCGGCGGTGAGCATCGGGATCAGCCCGAAGGACTGGAAGACGAAGCCGATCCGCTCCCGCCGCAGGGCGAGCCGACCGTCCTCGTCCAGACTGGCGAGGTCGATGCCGTCCAGTGCGATGCTGCCGCCGGTCGGGGTGTCCAGGCCGCCGACCAGGTTGAGCAGGGTGGTCTTGCCGGAGCCGGAGCGGCCCTTGAGCGCGGCCAGTTCGCCGCGCCCGACGGTGAACGACACGCCGCGCAGGGCGTGCACGGCCCGCTCGCCGGTGCCGAAGCTCCGGCGGAGGTCGGTCACGGCCACCATCGGCGTGATGGTGCTGTCGGCGGTGGCGGCCTGATGCTGCGTCATGCGGCGTCCCCCTGTGGGCGTGGCGGCCCGGTTCCGTCCGGGTCCCGTCCGGGTCTACGGATATGTCTGCTCCGGTGGTTCACGTTCCCGGGCGGGAATCCGAGAAAGACGGCCTCCCGGGTCAATGGAGCGCGCCGAAGCCAGATTTGTGAAGTGTGCATGGCATTCAAGTGGGGCATCCCCGGCCCGGATGCTACCAATGAAAGGAATTTGCTCATTGCCTACTTGATTCGCGCAAGTCCCTTCCGTTCCTCGATCGAATCTGACAGCATCGTCCGCTATCCGGCGACCGATTGCCGGTGATCACTGCGCCGGTGCGCTCGCGATGTGTCCGTCTGTGGCCGATTTGTGCTCGGAACGGATCGATGAGCGGGGCCCGGGGATGCAACCGGGGATGTAAATCCGGGGGAGGAACTTGATGCTGGGCTTCGTCGTGCGCCGACTGCGCGGGCGAGTGCCGCTGGCTGCCGCCGTCCTGCTTGCGGTGCTGATCACCACGTCCGTGCTGACCGCCTTGGTGGCCTTCAACAGCAGCGTCGGTGAAGCCGGCCTGCGGCAGGCGCTCCAAGGGCCCGGTCACGCCCGGACCACGGTGGCGGTGACCGGCGAGCACGGACGCGACCAGCGGACCAAGGACGAGGCGGCGCTCGCCGCCTACCGGCAGAAGCTCTTCGGCGATCTGCCCGTGCACACCGACAGTCTGACGCGCAGTCGCTCCTACAGCCTGCCGCCGGCCCCCGGCAACGCCGCCGACGGCACCGCGGCGGGCGGCAGCGCGGGCACCGCCCCCGCTCAGGCCCCCGGCGCCCCCGCCCCCACCTCCCAGGCCCCCACCTCCCAGGCCCCCGGCACCCAGACCACCGGAGCCCAGCTCGACCTCACGGTCCTCGCCGACCTCGACCGTGCCCGGGTCCAACTGCTGGCCGGCGCCTGGCCGGGCGCCGCCACCGGGCCGGTCCAGTCCGCCGCCCCGGAGGCCGCCGTCCCGCAGAGCCTGCTGCGCCGGCTCGGCCTGACCGAGCAGGCTCTGCCCGCCGAGGTCCGGCTCGTCGACCGGAGCGACAGCAAGCCGCTGACCGTCCGGATCACCGGCGTCTACCGGGCCACCGACCCGGCCGCCCCGTACTGGCGGATCGATCCGGTCGGCGGCCACGAGATCGAGGTCGGCGGATTCACCACCTACGGCCCGATGATGGTCGACCAGAGCGCCTTCAGCACGGCCGGTCTGATGCAGAGCGGCCGCGGCTGGTCGCTGGACGCCGACTTCTCCGGCACCGACCGGGCCACCGCGCAGGCCGTCGGCGACCGCGCCCGGGGCCTCTCCGAGGACCTGCGGAGCACCGCCTCGCTCGGCGTGAAGACCGAGCTGTCCGACATCATGCGCGAGCTGTCCGACAGCATGGTGGTCGCCCGGTCCACCCTGCTGATCGGTGCCCTCCAGCTGGCCGTCCTCGCCGCGGCGGCCCTGCTGCTGGTCGTCCACCTGATCGCCGCACGGCAGGAGTCCGAGAACGAGATGCTCGCCGCGCGCGGCGCCTCGGCCTTCCGGCTCGGCTCCTTCACCGCCCTGGAGTCGCTGCTGCTGGCCCTGCCCGCAGCGGTGTTCGCGCCGCTGCTGACCCCGTTCCTGGTCCGCGCGCTGGCCGGCCTCGGCAGCTCCCACCAGGTCACCCTGGAGACCGGCATCAGCTGGTCGCTCTGGCCGGTGGCCGTGGTCTGCGCGTTCACCTGCATCCTGCTGGCCACCGTGCCCAGCGTGGTGCGCGGCGTCGGCGCGGCCCTGCGCCGCCGGGCCGGCCGCCGCCAGGCCGTGGTCTCCGGCATCGCCCGCAACGGCGGCGACCTCGCCGTGCTCGCCCTGGCCGCACTCGCCTACCAGCAGCTCGACCAGTACGGCGGCGGACTGTCCCCCGACTCCACCGGCCGGCTCGACGTGGACCTGCTGCTGGTCGCCACCCCGACCCTCGCCCTGTGCGCCGGCACCCTGGTGGTGCTGCGGCTGCTCCCGCTCGTCGCCCGGCTCGGCGCCGGCGCGGCGGCCCGCGGCCGCGGCCTCGGGCCCGCCATGGTCGGCTGGCAGCTGGCCCGCCGGCCCGGCCGCGCCACCGGCCCCGTCCTGCTGCTCGTCATGGCCGTGGCCACCGGCGTCCTGGCGCTCGGCCAGCACGCCACCTGGACCTCCTCCCAGCGCGACCAGGCCGCCTTCACCACGGCCGGCGGGCTGCGCATCTCCGGCTCGCACAACGCCCCGATGGGCCAGGGCGGCCGCTACGGCAGCCTGCCCGGCGGCGACCGGATCGTCCCGGTGGTGCGCGACGAACAGCCGCTGCAGAACGGCACCGGTCAGCTGCTGGCCGTCGACGCCGCCACCTTCGGCGAGCGCGTCCCGGTCCGATCCGACCTGCTCGGCGGCAAGACCGGCCCGGAGGTCTTCGGCACGCTCGCCGCCCCCGCCCCGGCCGGCATCGCGCTGCCCGGCCGCCCGCTGCGGATCGACGCCGACGTCACGGTGAACCAGACGGTCCAGACCGCGTCGTACGGCAGCCCGGTCCACCCCGAGGTCCGCCTGCTGCTGCGCGACCGTTTCGGCCTGGTCCACAAGGTCCCGTTCGGGGAACTCCCGCTGAACGGCGATGCCCGCTCCTCGATCAGGCTCGGCGCGCTGGTCGACGCCCCGGTGGGCTCGGTCGCCGCCCCGCTGAGCGTGGTCGGCGCGACCGTCGCCTTCGGCGACCGCAGCGAGGGCGAGGTCACCGTGCGGAGCCTGGCCGTCTCGGAGACCGCCGACGGACCGTCCACCGCCGTCCCCGTGCCGGCCGGCACCGGCTGGAGCCTCAAGCCCCCGCCGCCGCGCAACGGCGGCACGGCCACCCCGCCGGTGGCCGCGCTCGCCTCCGAAGCCGCCACCGCCGACAGCCTGTTCACGGTCCGCTACCACTCCGCCCGCGGCATCGGCGAGTCGGTGCGCGCCGTGCTGACCCCGACCGGGACACCGCTCCCGGCCGCCGTCAACGGCGTCGCCACCCGCGACTACCTGAAGGCCGTCGGAGCCTCCGTCGGCGACACCCTCCAGATGCCGTTCAGCGGCGTCGTCGTCCCGGTCAAGGTGACCGGCGTGGTCGAGGCCGTACCGGTGGTCGGCCGACAGGCCCTGGTGCTGGACCTCGGCACCGTCGCCCGGGCGCTGGCCGTCCAGGACCGCAACCTGCCCTCCCGCATCGAATGGTGGCTGCCCGCCACCGGGCCGGGCGACCGCGCCCCGGCCGAGGCCGCCGCCGCCCTGCGCGGCGCCCCAGGGAGCCAGGACCTCGCGCTCTACGACGAGGTCGCCGAGGGGCTCCTCGGCGACCCGGTCGGCGCCGCCCCGCAGAGCGCGCTGATGGCCATCGCGATCGTCACCGCCGTCCTCGCCGCGATCGGCTTCGCCGCCGCGGTGGCCGGCTCCGCCCACGAGCGCTCCCGGGACTCCGCGCTGCTGCTCGCCCTGGGCGCCCCGCGCAAGCAGGTCACCCGCACCGTCGCCGCCGAGAACGCGGTGCTGGTCGGCCTCGGCGGGATCGTCGGCCTGGCCCTCGGTGCCCTGCTCGTGCGGCTGATCGTGCCCTTCGTGGTGCTGACCCCGGCCGCCCGCCGCCCGGTGCCCGAGGCCCTGGTCGAGCTGCCGTTCGGTCAGGCGCTGCTGTTCGCGGCCGCGATCGCCGTCGTCCCGCTGCTGTCGGCCTTCCTGATCGGGCGCCGGCGTCGAGACGTGGCCTCCCGGCTGCGCCACGTGGAGGAGATGTGACCACCCAGGCCGGCACCCGCGTGCCCATCCCCGACCGGCCCGCGCCCGGACCCGCCCGGGCCCACCGGCCCGCGCCCTGGGTCCGCACCCGGCTGCGCGCGATGCCGCTGGCCGCGCTGCTCACCGCGGCGCTCGCGTTCGTCACCGTCTTCCTGGCGGCGGCCTTCCCCCGCATCGCGGACCGGGGCGCGGACACCGCGCTCCAGGAGTTCACCCGCGGCCTGGGCGCCAACGTCACCAACCTGGAGATCACCTCGGCGACGGCCCCCGGAGACACCGCCGCCAACCTCGACGACGTGCGGCAGAAGCTCGCCGCGCAGATCGGGCGGCAGCTGCCGCTGAGCCCGTCCGGCGAGGTCCACGGCACCCGGACCAAGACCGGGCGCCAGATGTTCAACCCGGGGTTCACCCGGCTCTCCGACAACGCCACCCCGGCGCTCGGCCTGTACTACCTGCACGGCCTCGCCGACCGGGTGACCCTGACCGCGGGCACCTGGCCGGGCCCCGCCCCGACCGACGGCCCGCTGCCGGTCGTGCTGAGCCGGCAGGCCGCCGAGGCCATCAACATCAAGATCGGCGACGTCATCGAGAGCGGCACCGACGGACCGGTCCAGCTGCGCAGCACCGTCGTCGGCCTCTACCAGGTCAACGATCCCCAGGACCCGTTCTGGGAGGGGCTCGGCTGCCCGACCCGGGCCTGCCTGGGCCTGAAGGGCGACGACGCGTGGTACTGGACCAGCGGCTTCGTCGACGGCGGCAGCCTGGCCGCGCTGGGCCGCTGGGGATCGGCCGGCCAGAACTTCTGGCGACTGCCCGTCGAGCCCGGCTCGCTGCGCGCCGACCAGCTCGACCAGACCCGTGCGACCCTCGGCTCGTACACGGCCGGCCCCGGTATGACCGCCCTGATCGACACGACCCTGCGGGCCGACCTGCACGCCACCTCGCTGCTGCCGGACGTCCTCGTCCGGGCCACCGCCCGCTACCAGGCCGCGGCCCCGCTGGGCGCCATCGGGCCGGCCGGCGTCGCCGGCGTCGCGGTCGTGGTGCTCTGTCTGGCCGCGGCGCTCAGCACGGACCGGCGCACCGCCGAGATCCGGCTGCTCCAGGCCCGTGGCGCCTCACGCAGCGGAGTGCTGCTGCGGCTGCTCGGCGAGGGCGCGGTGACGGTGCTGCCCGCCGCGGTGCTCGGCACGGCCCTCGCGCTGGTGCTGCTGCCGACCCCGCGCTGGGGCAACCCGGTGCTGCTGGCACTCGCCGTGACCCTGCTCGCGATCCTGGCCTTCCCGACCCGGGCCGCGCGGCTCTGGGCCCGCCCGCGGGCGGCCGGCGGTTGGCGCCGGGTGATCGGCGAACTCGCCGTGCTGGCCGTCACCGCCGCCGCCGTGGCCGAGGTCCGCCGTCGTGGCGTCGGCCACTCCGGCGGTGGCGTGGACCCGCTGCTGGTGGCCGCCCCGCTGCTGCTCGCCGTCTCCGGCGGCCTGCTGCTGGCGCGGATCGAACCGGTCGTGGTCGGCTGGCTGGCCGCCCTCGCCGGCCGCGGCCGCGGGCTGGTCGGATTCCTCGGCCTGGTCCGGGCCGCGCGCGACGACTCGGGCCGGCGCCGGCCCTCCGCGCTGCCCCTGCTCGCCCTGCTGATCGCCGTCACGGCCACCGGCTTCGGCGCCACCGTGCTCTCCGCGGTGGACCAGTCCCGGTCGCGTGCCGCGCGCGTCACCGTCGGCGGCGACGTGTCCGTCAGCATCCCGATCTACGCGAGCCTGCCGGAGGCCTTCACCAAGTCGGCCGGTGAACTGCCCGGCGTCCGGGCCGCGACCGGCGCCTGGATCGAGGAGCGGGCCACCTTCATCGGCGGCGACCGGGAGACCACCGACGCCATCCTGGTGGTGGTCGATCCCGACGCCTACGCGGAGATCTCCCGCACCGTCGGCGTCGGCGAGTACGACCCGGCCAAGCTGACCACCGCCCCGGGTGGCAAGGACGGTGCCGTGCCCGCGTTGTTCAGCCGGGACCTGGCCAAGCGCCTGACCCCGGGGGCACCGCAGGTGCGCACGCCCAGCGGCAGCCAGATGGCCACCAGCGTCGCCGGGGTCGTCAGCGCCACGCCCGCCCTGCCGGACCCCGGCAAGCCCTTCGTCGTGGTGCCGGCCGGCCCCGCCACGGAGCACCTGCCGGAGCTCAAGCGGGCGACCAAGGTGAACAAGTGGTTCGCGGTCGGCGACGTCGACCCGGACCGGGTCCGCGCCCTGCTGATGGAGCGCGGCCTCGGCGGCGGCGCGCAGCTGGGGCGCGTCGGCAAACTCATCGAGGACGAGGCCAAGGCCGCGGGGAAGACCTCCGGCGGGCTGCCCCCCGGGTACGCGGTGCACAGCAGCCGCGAGAAGCTCACCGAGCTGGCCGCCGACCCGGTGCAGCACGCCGCCGGACGGCTGTTCTGGTACGCGGGCTTCGCCGCCGCCGGGTTCGCCCTGCTGGCCGTGCTGCTGACGCTGCTGCGGGCCGCGCCGGACCGCACCGCGGTGCTCGCCCGGCTGCGCACCATGGGCCTGCGGCCCCGGCAGGGCCTGGCGCTGATCGTCGCCGAGGCGCTGCCGCAGACCCTGGCGGCGGCCGTCGGCGGCGGCCTGGTCGCCCTGGCCGCGGTCGCGCTGCTCGGGGGCGCCTTCGACCTCTCGGCCCTGGTCGGAGCCACGGTCGCCGAGACCCTGTCTCCGGCGGTGATGCCGGTGCTGTTGCCCACCGTCGGTCTGACCCTGGTGGTCGGCCTCGGCGTGGTGGTGGAGACGCTGATCGCCGGCCGGCGCCAGATCGCCACCGAACTGCGGGCGGGGGAGCGGCAGTGAGGCCGGGAACGATGGCACCCAGAAGCGTGGCCGTGAGGCCGGGAACGGCGGCGCCCGGCAGTACGGCCCTGAGGGTGGAGACAGCGGGCGCCGGCGGCACGGAAGGCAGGTCGCGGCCGGCGGCCGGGAGCGGTGCACGGGCCGTGACAGCGGCCCGGGGCGCCGGGACAGTGGAGAGCGGTGCGTTGAAGCAGACAGTCGAGACAGGAGACGAGCGGTGAAGAGCACTCCCCAGGAGCGGACGGTCGTCGAGGCCCCCAGCCTCCAGGAGCTCCAGCAGCGGGCCCTCGCCGCCGCCTCGCCCAAGGCGTACGGCGAGGGAGCGGCCATCGTCTGCGACCGGTTGGTCCGGATCTTCAGCGCCGAGGGGGTCGAGGTCCAGGCGCTCCAGGGCCTGGAACTGACCATCCGGCAGGGCGATCTGGTCGCCCTGGTCGGTGCCTCGGGCAGCGGCAAGTCCACCCTGCTCACCATCCTCGCCGGGCTGGACGTGCCGACCGCCGGCACCGCCACCGTGGCCGGCTGCGACCTGCTGGAGATGTCGGTCAAGGAGCGGTTGCGCTACCGGCGCGAGGTGGTCGGCTTCATCTGGCAGCAGACCGCGCGCAACCTGCTGCCGTTCCTCACCGCCGCCGAGAACATCGCGCTGCCGATGCAGCTGCGCGGCCGTCGCTCCGGCGCCGCCGGGGCGAAGCAGCAGGCGGCCCGGGTGGCCGAGCTGATGGAGGCGCTGGAGATCGGCGAGCTCGCCCACCGCAAGCCCAACGAGCTGTCCGGCGGACAGCAGCAGCGGGTGGCGATCGCGGTGGCGATGGCCAACAACCCGCCGGTGCTGCTGGCCGACGAGCCCACCGGCGAGCTGGACTCGGAGACCGCCGGGATCATCTTCGAGTCCTTCCGCACCGTCAACCGCGAACTGGGCGCGACCGTCGTGATCGTCACCCACGACCCGATGGTCGCGGGCGAGGTCCGTCGCACGGTCGCGATCCGGGACGGACGGACGGCCAGCGAGGTGCTGCGCCGGACCGTGACGGACGAGCACGGCGAGGAGTCGGTGAACGAGCGCGAGTACGTGATGCTGGACCGCAGCGGCCGGGTGCAGCTGCCGGTCAAGTTCCTGGAGTCGCTCGGCATGGAGCACCGGGTGGCGGTCGACCTCGCGGCCGACCACATCGAGGTCCGGCCGGACGACATCGCCGGGCACTGAGCCGGGGCGCGCACGGCTCGGAAGCGCGCGCCTGTCCATAGCGCGCACCGGCCGGGAGCGCGCCGGGCCCGGAGAGCGCCGGGCCCGGGAGGCGGCCGCCGCCTCCCGGGCCGGTCGGCCGGTCAGCCGTCGCCGCCCATCCGCTGGAAGAGGCCGCTGCCCTCGGCGTCGGTGCGGAGGTCGGGCGGCGCCTCCTCCGCGGCGCGGTCGCCGCGCGAGGTGGCGGTGCAGAGCGCGAAGACGATCAGGGCACTGGCCGCCACGGCGAGGATGCCCAGCGCGGTCAGGACGCGTAGCCAGGTCAAGGTAGTGCCTCCTGGGGGACGGTGCGGCCCGCACTGACGCGCACGCCGCCACCGGGGATGTGTCGGCAGGTCGGGCCGCGCGATCGAGTGCCCACGGACGGTTCTTCCCGCCGGTTGGTGCACGAGAGATCACCGGCGTTGGCGCTCGAGGCACTCGTGGGGCGCGTCAGGCCCCCTCGCGCGCCCCCGCGGTGGCGGCAGCCCGTCCGGTCCGGCCGTCCACCTGGGCCCGCAGGGCGGCGAGGTCCGGCTTCCCGAGTCCGTTCAGGGGTATCGCGGGCAGCAGCAGGAGCGTGTCGGGGGCGCACCGGCCGAGTCCGCGCGCCCGGCACCACCGGTGCAGCTGCTCGGCCGTCAGCGGCGAGCCGGGGGCGAGGGCGACGGCGGCGTGCACCCGGTCCAGGCGGTCCGGGTCGGTGGTCGTGAACATCACCGCCTCCCGGACGTCCGGGTGGGTGCGCAGCGGCTCCTCGATCTCGCGGGGGAACACATTGTGCCCCTCGACGATCGCCATCGGGTCCCGCCGCCCGGCCACCGTCAGATAGCCCGCCGCGTCCAGGCTGCCCAGGTCGCCGGTGTGCAGCCAGCCGTCCCGGAGCACCCGCTCGGTCAGCTCCGGGTCGCGCCAGTAGCCGGCCATCGCGGTCGGCGTGCGGACACAGATCTCCCCGGTCCGGTCCACGGGCAGCTCGACGCCGTCCTCGTCCAGGATGCGCAGTCCGGTGTCCGGGAACGGCCGGCCGGCGGTGGTCAGCAGCCGCGGCGCCAGGTGCTCGTCCGGGCTCAGCCGGGCGACCGGCCCGCACTCCGTCAGGCTGTAGGTCTGGTGCAGCACCCGGCCCAGCCGCCGGGTCGCCTCGGCGAGGCGCCGCGGCGAGGCCGCGCAGCCGGTGTAGCCGACCCGGCGCAGGCTGCCGGTGTCGGTCGTGGGCAGCAGCGGGTGGTCCAGCAGCCGGTACAGCAGGTGCGGCGGCAGGTACATCCGGGACACCCGGTGCCGCTCGACCGCCGCCAGCACGGCCCCGGCGTCGAACCCGTCCTGCATCACCACGGTGCCGCCCGCGGCCAGCGCCAGGTCCGCCGTGGTGCCGCCGCCGTGGCACAACGGGGTGCACAGCAGGAACACCGAGCCGGACAGCAGCGGCGGGCGCGGCGGGCGGGCGAAGCGGCGCAGCACCCCCTTCGGGCGCCCCGTGGTGCCGCCGGTGAACCGCACCGCCATCACGTCCTCGGGACGGTACCGCGGTTCGAGTGGCGCGGGGGAGCAGGCCGCGGCGAGGCCCAGCAGGTCCGTGCCGAGCCCGAACGGCGAGGGGCCCAGGGAGAACAGGGCGGCCGAGGGCACGGCCCGCGCGATCCCCTCGGCCGCCGACGCGCACCGGAGCGGGTCGAAGACCAGCGCGGAGGTTCCCGCGAACTCCGCCAGCGCCACCTGCTCCGCGACCGGGCCGTCCGGGAACGGCATCGCGACCCGGCAGCCCAGCAGGTTCGCGGCCAGCCGCACCAGCAGCGCCTCCGGCCGGTTCCCGGCCAGCACCGTCACGCCGTCCCCGCGCCGGAGCCCGGCCCGCTCCAGCGCCCGGGCGGTGCGGTGGACCTGGTCCAGGCACCGTTGCCCGCTCCACGCCTCACCCCCGGACCGGATCGCCACCCGGGCGGGATCGCGCGCCAGCCCGTCCAGCACCAGCGCGGTGTACGTCGGAGCCGCCTCCGCCATGGCCCGCCTCCTGTCTGACGGGGCGTCAGCCTAGTGGATCCGGCCCCACGGGTGCACCGCGGGTGACCGGTGCCCCACCGGCACCGGCGCGCGGGCGGGGCCAGCCGTCGTCGGGGACGGGGTTGTTGTTAGGGTTCCCGGTCGGACGTGAACGGGGGCTCGGACTGGTGGGCGGCAGGGCGGACGCGGTCGTGGCGCCGCGCGGAGTGGTCGATCTGCGGGGCGAGGCCGGGACGGGCTTCGTCACCGCCTACCCGGCCGACGCCGTCGTGGTGGTGTCCGGGCTGCCCGGGGCCGGGAAGAGCACGCTGCTGCGGCGCTGGTCGGGGGCGGGGCCGGAGCCGGGGACGGTCCGGGCGGTGGACCCGCGTGCGGTGCACGAGGCCTGCGAGGCGGTGATGCCCGCCGCCCTCCCGTACGCGGTGTACCGGCCGTGGGCCCGGCTGGAGCACTTCCGGCTGTTGCGTTCCTCGGTGCGCGGCGGCGGTCCGCTGCTGGTGCACGACTGCGGCAGCCGGGCCTGGATGCGGCGCTGGCTCGCCCGCGAGGCGGGCCGCCAAGGCCGCGAACTGCACCTGGTGCTGCTGGACGTCGGCGCCGCCACCGCGCTGGACGGCCAGCGGGCCCGCGGCCGGCGCGCCTCCGCCAGGGTCTTCGCCCGTCATCGCCGCGGCCTGGAGCGGCTGCTGGCCGCCTTCACCCGGCACGTGCGCTCCGGCGGCGCGATGCCGACGCCGGAGGCCTCGTCGGTGCTGCTGCTGGACGCGGTCTCCCGCTCCCGCGCCGATGCGGTCCGCTTCGGGGCGGCGGGCTGACCGTCAGTGGTGGGCCCGGCGTTCGGCCTCCGCATGCCACCAGGCGGGCGGGGAAGCGCCGGTGACGGCCGCGGACGCCTGTCCGGGGTGCAGCCCGAGCGGGCGCAGGGCATCGGCGCGGACCCGGACGTCGAACCAGCCGTGCCAGCGGCCGTCCGGGCCGACTCCGCAGATCAGGTCGAAGCGCACCGCGTCCGCCTCGAAGGGCATCCAGTCGACGCCCCGGTCACGCAGTCAAGCGCGGACGGTGGCCTGCGGGGTCGGGCGGCCGGCCAGGTTCTCGTACGAGGCGACGGTGATCCACTCGTCGGGTTCGCTCATGCGGCCATCCTGCCATCGCGTCGGCCGGGGATCGTCGGCCGGGAAGCACCGCCCGGGAGCACCGGCGAGAACCGGCCTACTGGGGACCATGATCGTCGGATCGGCCCACGGCCGTGCCCGGCACTGCCAGACTGGGGCTGGCAGAGTCCGTTACGGAGAGAGGCCACACCCCGCATGTCCAGCAGCGCCGCCGTCGAGAATCCGTGGTTCCGCAGGTTCAACCCGTCCGACTCCGCGCCCGCCCGGATCGTGATCTTCCCGCACGCCGGCGGCTCGGCCAGCTACTACATGGAGTACGCCAACGCGCTGGCGCCGCACGCCGACGTGCTCGCCGTCCAGTACCCGGGCCGGCAGAACCGCATCGCCGAGCCGACGATCGGCTCGGTGACCGGGCTCGCCGAGCAGCTCGCCCGGGAACTGCGGGAATGGGCGGACCGGCCGCTCACCTTCTTCGGGCACAGCATGGGCGCGGCCGTGGCCTTCGAGACGGCCCGGTGCTTCGAGCGCGACGGCGTGAAGGGGCCCGACCGGCTGTTCGTCTCGGCCGGCCGGGCGCCCTCTGTGCCCCGGACGACCACGATCCACCAGCTGCCGGACGACGAGCTGCTCGCGGAGATCGCGGCGCTCGGCGGCACCGACGAGCGGGTCCTCGCCATGCCCGCCCTGCGCGAGCTGATCCTGCCGAGCCTGCGGGCCGACTACACGGCCATCGAGACCTATCGCAGCGCCCCGGACGCGACCGTGTCGCTGCCGATCACCGCCCTGGCGGGGGAGTCCGACGCGAACGCCACCGTCGACCAGGTCGGCCAGTGGGAGCGGCACACCACCGGCCCCTTCGACCTGCGGGTCTTCCAGGGCGGGCACTTCTACCTGGCCGACCGGACCACGGACGTGGTGGAGGTGCTCACCGCGCACCTGCGCGGCTGAGCCGGTTCGCGCGGGCGACCGGGGCGGCCGTCCACTGGCGGCCGTCCGCGGGTGGCGGTCGGGCGGCGGCCCAGTGTCGGGCCGACGGCCCGTCGGCGCCGTGAACCGGACACCGGACCGGCCTTCGAACCGATGTGTCCGTACCGGTGCCCGGAGCGCACCCGCTCGACTACTGTGCCTGCTTGACGACCCATCAGTAGATCGCCAGGAGGCAGCCGTGCGCCGGATCGCCATTGTCGGAGCGGGCCAGGCCGGCCTCCAACTCGCGCTCGGGCTGGTGGCGGACGGGTACCGGGTGACGCTGGTCGCCGAGCGCACCCCGGAGCAGCTGCGCGGCGGCCGGGTGCTGTCCACCCAGGCGATGTTCGGCCCCGCACTGCGGATCGAGGCGGCGGCCGGGCTGGACCTCTGGGCGGACCGCGCGCCGTCCGTCTCCTCGGTGGAGGCGGTGCTGGCGGCGCCTCCGGGCGTGCGCGCGCTGGAGTACACCATGACGCTGGACGAGCCCGCCCAGTCGGTGGACCAGCGGCTCAAGCTGGCCGGCTGGCTGGAGCTGCTGGCCGAGCGCGGCGGCGAGATCGAGTACCGCACGCTGGACCGGGATGCACTGCACGAGCTGGCCCGGCGGCACGAGCTGACCGTGGTCGCGGCCGGACGCGGCGGTCTGTCCGGGATCTTCGAGCGCGACGCCGCCCGCTCGCCCTTCGACCGGCCGCAGCGGGCACTGTCCTGCCTGTACGCCCACGGCGTCGGCTCTCCGGACCCGGCCGCCGGGCCGAGGGCCCGGATGAACGCCCTGCCCGGCCTCGGCGAGCTGTACCTCCAACCGGCGCTCACCCTCTCCGGCCCCTGCGACATCCTGCTCTGGGAGGCGCTCCCCGGCAGCCCGCTGGACGCGTTCGGCGACGCCCCGCCGCCGGACGTCCAACTGGCCCGGATCCGCGAGCTGTTGGCCGAGTACCTGCCGTGGGAGGCCGAGCTCTGGACGGAGGCCGAGCCGACCGACGCCGGGGCCGGACTGTTCGGCGCCGTCACCCCGGTGGTCCGGCGCCCGGTGGCCGAACTCGGCTCGGGCGTGGACGCCGTCCACGTGCTGGGCCTCGGCGACGCGGTGGTGGTGACCGACCCGATCACCGGACAGGGCGCCAACAACGCCGCCCGCGCGGCCGAGGCCTGCCGCCGGGCCGTCGTCGAGCATGGCGACGCCCCGTACACGGCCGACTGGATGTGCCGCACCGCCGAACGCTTCTGGCAGCAACAGTCCCGCCACAGCGTGGAGTTCACGGCCTCGATGCTGACCGTCCCGGACCACGTCCAGGCCGTGTTCGAGGCCGCCGCCGAGCACCCGGAGGTCGGCCGCCGGCTCGCCAACACCTACGCCGAGCCGAGCGACCACGCCGCCTGGCTGGCCACCCCCGAGCTGACCGCCGCCTACCTGGCCTCGGTCGGGGTCTAGCGAATCCGCACTCGCCCCGGACTCGTCCCCGCACTTGCCTCCGGGCCGTCCGCGGGACGACGCTGGAGGGAGGACGGCAACGAGTCCGGGAGGCGTCGCCCGTGGACGGACGCGAGCCCGCGAGCCGGTCCGCCAGCGGGCACCGGAGCGTGCCCCACACGGCCGACCTGCGGATCGAGGCCTGGGCGCCGACGGCCGAGGGCTGCATCGGCGAGCTGGTGCACGCCGTCGTCGCCGCCTTCGCCGACCTCAGCGGCGCGCGGATCGTCGGCGAGCGCGGCTGCACCGTCCTCGCGGTGAGCGACCCGGACCTGCTCGCGGGCGTCCTGGAGGAGGTCGTCTACCGGATGGACGCCGACGGCGAACTGCCGGTGGCGGTGGCGGTCGGCCCGATCGAGGGCCTGGACGGCGCCCGCCGGGTGACGCTCCGCTTCCGGATGGCCGACGCCGCCACGGCCACCCTCGTCGGCGCCGTGCCGAAGGCCGTCTCACTGAACGACCTGGACCTGAGCGCCGGGCCGGACTGCTGGACCTGCGGGGCCACCGTGGACGTCTGAGGCCAGGGTGGCCCCGAGCGCAGCGGACCGGACCGGCGGAACCTGCGGGAGCGGGGTGAGCGGGTGAGCGAGGTGAGCGAGGTGGAGATCGTCCTGGCCGAGGCGGGCCGGAACCGCTGGCGGATCGAGCCGCGCCCGCCGATGCGGGTGCCCGGCGTGGTGTTCGCGAGCGGCGCGCTGCTGCCGCAGGCCGCCGGGGACAAGGCGCTGGAACAGGTGGCGAACGTGGCGACGCTGCCCGGGATCGTCCGCGCCTCCTTCGCGATGCCCGACGTGCACTGGGGCTACGGCTTCCCGATCGGCGGGGTCGCCGCCACCGACGTCGAGCGGGGCGGGGTGGTCTCGCCCGGCGGGGTCGGCTTCGACATCTCCTGCGGGGTCCGGCTGCTGGCGGCCGGCATCAGCCGGGACGAACTCGGCCCCGAGCGGATCGACCGCCTGATGGACCTGCTGGGCCAGACCGTCCCGCGCGGCCTGGGCCGGGGCGGCCTGTGGCGGCTGTCCGGGCCGGAGGAACTGGACGAACTCCTGCTCGGCGGCGCCCGCTACGCCGTCGAGCACGGCCACGGCGTGCCCCGTGACCTGGAACGCTGCGAGGACCGCGGCGTCCTGGCCGGCGCGGCCCCCGGCGAGGTGAGCACCCGGGCCGTCGAGCGCGGCCTGCAGCAGGTCGGCAGCCTCGGCTCGGCCAACCACTTCCTGGAGGTGCAGGCCGTCGACCGGATCCACGACCCGGGGACCGCCGCCGCCTTCGGCCTGCGGCCCGGCCAGGTCTGCGTCATGATCCACTGCGGCTCGCGCGGCCTCGGCCACCAGATCTGCACCGACCACGTCCGCGCCATGGACCGCGAACTGCACCGTTACCGGATCGAGATCCCCGACCGCCAGCTCGCCTGCACCCCGGTCGACTCCCCGCGCGGCCGCGCCTACCTCGGCGCCATGACCGCCGCCGCCAACTACGGCCGGGCCAACCGGCAGCTGCTCTCCGAGGCGGCCCGCCGCGCCTTCGCCACCGCGCTCGGAGTCGGACTGGAACTGGTCTACGACATCTCCCACAACCTCGCCAAACTGGAGACCCACGAGGTGGACGGCGAACCCCGGACACTGTGCGTGCACCGCAAGGGCGCCACCCGGGCCCTGCCGCCCGGCGACCCCGACCTTCCCGCCGACCTGACGGAGGCCGGGCAGCCCGTGCTGGTGCCGGGCACCATGGGCACCGCCTCCTACGTCATGGTCGGCCTGCCCGGCAACGAGGCCTTCCGCTCCGCCTGCCACGGCGCCGGGCGGGTGCTGAGCCGCCACCAGGCGCTGCGCACCGTGCGCGGCGAACGGCTGAAGAGCGAGCTGGAGGCGCAGGGCATCGCGGTCCGGCCGGCGTCCTGGCGGGCACTGGCCGAGGAGACACCCGAGGCGTACAAGGACGTCGACGCGGTGGCCGCCGTCACCGAGGCCGCCGGGCTCGCCCGCCAGGTCGCCCGGCTGGTGCCGCTGGGCGTCTGCAAGGGGTGAGTGCGGGCGGGCAGGGGTGAGCACGGGGCGAGCACGGGGTGAGTTCGCCGCACGGATCCGGGCGCGTCCCTCGACTCGCCCCGCCGGGCGCGCTTGGATGTCGGACGCACTCGGATGTCGGACGCGACCGTCAGCCGAGCGCATCCGTCCAGGAGGTGGTCATGCCGGGGACCCCGGATCCAGCCGTCGCCGTCGAGAGCCGGGGCACCGGAGGCGGCCCGGTGATCGAACTGCGCGCGCTCACCAAGCGCTACGGCGACACGGTCGGCATCGAACGGCTCGACGTGACGGTCGAGGCCGGCGAGGTGTTCGGCCTGCTCGGCCCCAACGGCGCCGGAAAGACCACCACGCTGCGCTGCCTGGTCGGCCTGCTCGGCCCCACCTACGGGCAGGTGCGGGTGCTCGGCCTGGACCCGCTGGCCGACCACGCCCGGCTCGCTCCCTCGATCGGCTACCTGCCCGGCGAACTGCGGCTCTACCCCGAGCTCACCGGACAGCAGACCCTCGACCTGCTCGCCGCCCTCCAGGGCGCCCCGGTGCCACGCCAGCGCGAACTGTGCGAGCGGCTGGCGCTCTCCCGCGCCGACCTGGCCCGGCCGGTGGGGGAGTACTCGCGCGGCATGAAGCAGAAACTCGGCCTCGTCCAGTCGCTCCAGCACCGGCCACCGGTGGTGGTGCTGGACGAACCGAGCGAGGGACTCGACCCGCTGGTCCAGGAAACCTTCTACGAACTGCTCGCCGAGGAGACCGCGGCCGGGCGGACCGTCCTGCTCTCCAGCCACGTCCTGCCCGAGGTGCAGCGGACCTGCGGCCGGGTCGCCATCGTCCGCCACGGTCGGCTGGTCACCGTCCGCACCGTGGCCGAACTGCGCCAGGCCCGGGCCCGCCGGGTCCGACTGCTCCTCGACGACGGGCACGGCGCCAGGCCGCTGGGCGCCGCCGAGCGCTGGTCCCCGCGCTGGGACGGCCCCCGGGTCGAACTGCTGGTGCCACCGGACGAGGTGGTCGCGGCCGTGCGCGACCTGCTCGCC
Organism: Kitasatospora sp. NPDC005856; assembly: GCF_040629945.1. Classification (NCBI taxonomy): domain Bacteria; kingdom Bacillati; phylum Actinomycetota; class Actinomycetes; order Kitasatosporales; family Streptomycetaceae; genus Kitasatospora; species Kitasatospora sp. NPDC005856. The sequence continues at coordinate 24,949 of NZ_JBEXWT010000093.1, forward strand.
GAACACCCGGTGGCCGACCTGACCGTGGAGGAGGCGGGCCTGGACGAGGCCTTCCTCGACCTCTACCGGTCCGTCTCGGCCGAGGAGCACCCGAACGGCAACAGCCTGCCGGAACCGGAGGAACGGCCGTGAACCCGGGCACCGTCAACCGCCGCTTCCCGCTCGTCTGGCTCGCCCTGCACCGGCGGCGCCGGATGCTCCTCTCCCTGCTGTTCGGCATGGTCGTCTTCGAGACCCTGATCGTGGTCATCGCCGGAACCGTCCCGACCGGCGACCTGTTCGGCCAACGCCGCACCCCGCCCGGCGCGTTCAAGGCCTTCAGCGGCTCCAACGGCGACATCTCCATCGCCAGCTACCCCGGCCTGCTCGGCGCCGGACTCACCCACCCGTTCTGGATCGCCCTCCAACTCACCGTGATCGGCTCGCTCGGCGCCGCCGCCGTCGCGGCCGACGTCGAGTCCGGCACCATCGAACTGCTGATGACCCGCCCGGTCTCCCGCCGCCGACTGCTCGCCGAACGGGCCGGCGCCCTGGTCGCCGCCACCGTCCTGCTCAACGCCGCCGCGACCCTGACCCTCGCGCTCGGGGTCGCGTCCTCCGCCCAGCTGCGCGCCGCCGTCCCGCTGACCGCGGTCCTCACCGCCGGACTGCTCGGCTGCGCCCTCGCGTTCTGCCTGACCGGCCCGGTCCTGGCGGTCTCCGCGGTCAGCCGCCGGCGGTCCCACGTGATCGGCGCGGCCGTCGCGTTCGGCGCGGTCGGCTTCGCGCTCAACTTCGTCGCACTCGCCTGGTCCCCGGCCCGCCCGCTGCGCTACCTCAGCCCCTTCCACTACTACGCGCCGGGCGACGTGCTCGGCCACGGCGGAGTGCCCTGGCTCGCCTTCGCCGTACTGCTCGGAGTCGGGCTGCTCGGCCTGGCCGCGGCCTTCTGGCTGCTCGAACGCCGCGACCTGGCGGTCTGACCCGGCCCCCGTCCACCCGCCCCGGCCGACCCCGCCGGCGCGGGGAGGAACCGAACTCGTCCTGCGCGAGCCCCGTGGCGTGCGCGACGCCCGGACGATTCGGCGTCGGCGTGCAACCCTTGCGGCGGCGCGGCGGTGAGTAGGGCAGAGCGATGGTCCGGTCGGGCCGTCGCACGGACGCGAAAAGGAATCGGATGACCGCGAGCGCATTGCACGATCCGGTGGAGGACCGGGCCCGGCCCGTCACGGCACCGGCTTCCGCGGGTGGCCCCGGCCTGCGGGAGCTCGACTTCGAGGGGTTCGCCGCCACACGCTGGCGGCGGCTGGTGCGCACCGCCTACCTGCTCACCGGCGACCACCACGAGGCCGAGGACGTGGTGCAGGCGACTTTCGCGAAGGTCTTCAGGAACTGGTCCCGGATCAGCCGCCTGGAGGAGCCGGACGCCTATGTCCACCGGGCCCTGGTGAACAACAACCTGAGCCGTCACCGGCGACGCCGGGTCAGGCAGCTGCTCACGCCCGTCCTTCCCGAGCGGGCGCACACCGCGGACGGTGGCCACCGCGGCGTCGAGGAGCGCTCCGTGCTGCTCCAGGCGCTGGCCGAGCTGCCGCAGCGCCAGCGGGCCGTGGTCGTCCTGCGCTACTGGGAGGACATGAGCGAGTCCCAGGTCGCCGAAGTGCTCGGCTGCTCGCTGGGCAACGTGAAGAGCCAGGCCAGCCGCGGCCTGGCGAAACTGCGCGGCCACCCGGCACTGGCCTCGTACGCGGCGGACACCGGTTCAACGATCGACGGCACGGACGGAGGCGACAGGTGATGGACACCGAGGACATGGTGCGCGGCGCGCTGCGGGACGAGGCGGCCCGGGTCGCGGTGGCGGACTGGTCCGCCGGGCCCGTGCGGGCTCACGTGCGCCGACAGCAGCGGGCACGCCGGGCGGCGATGGGCGCTTCGGCGGTGGTGGCCGCGCTCGCGGTGGTGGCCGGAACGGGCGCGGTACTGTCCGAGCGGCGCGGGGGCGAGGCCGTCGCGCCGGCCTCGCAGGCTCCGCGGCTACCGGACGGACCGGCTCCCGAGGCCGTGGTGGTGGAGCCCGGCCAGCAGCTGCCGCTCGGCCGCCAGGACTGGTGGATGAAGCTGAACGACCAGGAGATCTGCATCCACGACGCTCCCGCGTACCGAAGCGGTCCGGGCTGTTCCGGGTACTCCTGGGCGGGGGGCGCGACCGAGATCACCATGCAGTACTACGGGGCCTCCCCGCAGTACCAGGAGGGTCTGTACAACCTCGTCTACCACGGGCCCGGGCAGGTGGCCCGGATGAGCCTCGAGGTGGACGGCCAGGCGTACTGGGCCACCGTCGCCTCGCTCCCCGGCACCCCGGGCTACTCTGCCGGCTACGTCTGGGGGCCCGGCAAGAAGACACCCGATGGTCCGACCGCCTACCCGCTCGACGGCGTGAAGCTCGCCGCGTACGACGCCCAGGGGGTGCTGCTGGCGAGCAAAACGCTGTCGTCCTGAACCACACCGGCAGCGCGGTCCTGACGCCGGTCGCTCGCCGTGGGGCGTGTTCGGGGCGGACGGGGGTGGAGCCCACGTGGCAGGACTCGGGCCGGCTCCCGTCCCACCCGAGCCGCGCGACCGCCCAGCGGGGAGACGGAGACGGTGCAGTCTCCCGCTCGGTGTCGGCGGGTGGGCGCGGCGGTGGGGGCCGTCAGGGCTGTGCCCGGGGTGTGCCAGGCAACGGTGCGATGCCCGGCCTGCCCGGGCCCCTCCCGTACCGGCGAGCACGGGCGGCCTGCCCTCGGCTAACCTCCCCCCTCGTGGACGATCACCCCGAACCCTCGACCCTGCGCGTCTTCGTGGCCCTGGCTCCGCCCGACGACGCCAAGGACGAACTGGCCCGGGCCCTGCAGCCCACCTACGCCAGGTACCCGCGGCTGCGATGGAACCGGATCGAGGACTGGCACATCACCCTGGCCTTCCTCGGCGAACAGCCGTCCACGGCCGTGCCGCTGCTGCGGTCGGCACTGGCCGGTTCGGCCGCGTCGCATCCCGCCCTGCACCTGAGCCTGCGGGGCGGCGGCCACTTCGACCAGCGACTGCTGTGGAGCGGGATCGACGGGGACCTGGACGGACTGCACCTGCTCGCCACCGACGTCCGGGACCTGATCAGGTCCTGCGGAATCGAGTTCAGGGACCGGCCGCTGCGCCCCCACCTGACCCTGGCGCGCTCCCGCCGCGACGACCCCGTCAGCGTCCCGCAGGCCGCGGCCGGGCTCACCGGGTTCGCGGGCCGGCCGTGGCGGACCGAACGCCTCCACCTCGTCGGCAGCAACATCGGCCGTGGCCCCGGGCCGATCCACTACCGGGACATCGAGGCGTGGCGACTCGGCACCGCCGCCCAGGCCCGGGGCGGCGGCGCTCCCATCGAGCCGTAGCCCGCGGGCGCGCACCCGCGCCGCCGTGGGCAACGCCGCGCCGGAGGCCGTGGGGGCTCCCTTGGGTGAGGACCACGGCGTCGGAGGTGAGCGTGCCGCGCGAGGCCCTCACCCGCGGTGCGCCGACAAGAGCCCCGCTTCTGGAGGGGGTTCCGACGTTCTCGCTCGTGGACACAGTGTGGTCAGTCCTCTCGATGCCCGAGGGCCTCGAGAGGAGAACTGCGCAACCTGGTGCGGATGCTGAACCGCCACGTGCGGCGGTTCGGGGCGTGCTACACCGCGCCGAGGAAGCCGGGGTCGGGCAGCCCGAGCAGCCCCGCGAACTCGGCTGCGGACCCGAGGACTTCATCCATCGGCACTGCCCGTCGAGCCGTGGCGGACAGGTCCGCCTGTGCCTCCTGCGACCACAGGGACGGGTAGACCGAGAATCCCTGGGAGAGGGCCAGTGCCTCGGCCTCCGCGCGCCAGCCGGGCCAGCGCGTCCCGCTGTAGAACTCCTCCGTTCGGCCCGAGAGGAGCCAGGCGAGCCACGCGGAGTGGCCCAGTTCCAGGGCCTCCCACCGGAGTGTGTCCGGGGCGAAGTACGTCATCTGCCCCGGTGTGCCCGGGCGGCCCGCGGCCGCGGGGTCGTGGCCGTTGAGGGCGAACACACCGCCCACGGCGTCGTGGCCGACGACCAGGCCGGCGGCGGGCTGCCAGGCGGGGTCGAACGTGGCAGGGAAGAGGTTGACCTGCCCCAGGCTCGGCAGGTCGCCGTCCGTGGTCACACCCGTGCCGGCGCCGCCGAAGACGCGTACCCACCCGTTGTCCAGGAGCAGCCCGCCGGTGTGCAGGACCAGGGCACCGAGCATGGAGCGTGCGGTGACCTGGAGCTGCAGCAGGCAGCGGCGTCCCTCCTCGCGGTGGGCGGGCAGCACCCGGGTGGGCACGGGGCTGTCCGCGAGAGCGTCTTCCAGCTCCGGCCACGCCGGATCGTCCACCTCGGTCAGTTCGTCGATCGCACGCATTCGAAGATGATCGCACCGGGGTTGCCCGCCCGGGCGGGCAGGGTCAGGCCGGGGGCGTCACCGACCGGGAGTCCCAGGTCAGAGCCGGCCGACGTACGGCTCCTCCGGCTCACGGCCGTCGGTCTCCCACAACTCGGCGGCCCGGGCGAAGCGTTCCGGCTCAGCGGGACCCGCACGCCCCAGGAGTGACTCCACCGGCACCGCCGTCGGTCGCGACGGTGGCGGAAAATCGGGCGCTCGTTCCTACCGACTCGGATACCGTGGCGCGCGGTCCCGTCGAGCAGGGCCGAACAGCAACGGGGGGCACCGGTGGAGATGGACGAGGCGGCGAGGGCCGCGTGGTGGGAGGGGCTGCCGGCGGGAATCCGGGACGAGATCGACGGGCACGTCCTCCAGGACGCCCGCCTCCCCGCGGTGCGGGTCGTCCTCGATGTGGGCCGTGTCCCCTTCGGCATCGGACTCGGTACGGCCCAGGAGATCGTCAACGACCGCTACGTCCACCACGGAGAACGGATCGCCCGGACACCCCAGAGCGCGCTGGACCTGGAGTCCCTGGCCCTTCGCGCTGCGGGCTGCCCCGGCCGCGTCGTGGCGATCGAGGTGGTCTGGGACGGCGACACCGTCCACGACTGGTTCACGGTCCTGCTGGCGATCACCGAGGACCCGGCACAGGAACGCAGGTTGGCCACCGTCTACTCCACCACGGCCGAGCACTACCTCGGCGAGGAAGGAACCGCCGCCCGACGGCTCCTGTGCGCCGCGGCCGCCGAACGCGCGGGCCGGGCCCTGGCCGAACACCTGTCGGTCCCCTTCCACTTCGCCAGCCCGGACACCCCGGACGACGAGGCCCCCCGCTGGCGGGCCTGAGCGGCACGGCGCTGTCGGCCACCAGGGGGATGTCCGTCCGACCGTCAACGGCGGCCGCGTCCATGAGCGGGTGGTGAACGTGTGTCGCCGCCCGTTCGTGATCGCGTAGCGGGGCAGTCCGGCGCCGAATTTCCCGGTCAGGGCTTCCAGCAGCGGCCGTCCGGGTCGAGGCCGGCCGTCGGGAGCGGTGTCTCAGCCGGCTGCCCGCCCCTGGGGGTGGACAGCAACTCGCGGCCCCGTGCCGGTGTCAGCAGGGGGCCGAGCAGGGGGTCGGCCACCCATCCCAGGGGCGCCAGGTGGTCGGGCCCCAGCGGTCGCCACAGCGGCAGAGCGTCGGCGAGGGTCCGCCAGGCCGCGTCGGTGTCGCCCCGTCGGGCCAGCTCCCGTGCCTGTTCGACCGCCTCGCCGAACGGCCCGGGCGCCGTGTACCGGTACGTGCCGTTGCGCACCTGTTCCAGTGTCGCGTAGGCCAGCGCCACCACGTCGTCACCGGCGCCCCGCAGGTGGAACACCAGTGTGGAGTCGTCCCGGTACGAGTGCGCCGCGTGTTCGGCGACCAGCGCCGGCAGCAGGTCGGGTGCGTACAGCGGGTCGGTCACCACGCCCTCGAAGTACACCGTGTAGGTCTGTCCGAGCAGGCGGCGTATCTGGTCGCCCAGTCCGGTGGCCCGCGGTCTGCCGTACGCCTTCGCCTCGTCCAGCGCGTGCCCGGCCCGTTCCCAGTCGCCGCGCAGCGCCTCCAGCCGGGCCTGTTCCACCAGGGCGTCCAGCTCTTGTGTCGTGCTGTCGGCGAAGTCGGGCTCCCCGTCGGCCGGGCGGGCCCGCAGGCGGTGGAACTCCTGGTGCATGCCCCGCATGAACTCGGCGAAGTTCGCGTGCCGCTCGGGTGGTGCTGCCCGCCAGCCGGCCCACGTGTACAGGGCCCACTCGCCGTCCCCGTCCACGTCCTCGGGATCCAGGAGGACGTAGGTGCCGTCGGACTCGACGTCGAGCTGGAGTCCGCGCCGCCAGATGTCCGCGTCCCGCCGCTCGGAGGGGTCGGCGTCGTCGTCCAGGTACTCCTCGAAGACGTCCGCGAGTCCGGACTCGTTGTCGTGCCAGTGGGCGTCCGTGGTTCCCGCCAGCAGCCGGACGAACCCGCCGGCGTGCTGCCACCCGTCGCTGACCTTGAGGAATTCGCGGTAGGACGGGGGCATCCGTCGGCCGAGGCGTTCCTCCATGGCGGTGATCCGCTCCTCGGACGCAGGCGCGTACCCAAGCCACCGAGCCTGCCGGGCGGCTGCGTCCTCCTTGCTCCGCGACTCGTCATCGGGCAGGGAGTCAGACCACTCCCCGCTCCAACCGACCAGGAACGGCCGCCAATCGAACGGTGTCGTGATCGTCATGCGCCCGATGCTGCCATCCACCGCTGACAACGGCGGCTTCCCGTCGCGGCTGGGCGGTGTCACCGGGCGGCCGGCGCGGTGGCGAAGGGCCCGTCCAGGGCGGCCCACTGCAGGAGCAGGATGGTCTTGCCGTCGGTGATGCGTCCGTCGCGGACCATGGCGAGGGCGTCGGCGAAGGGCAGTTCGAGCACCTCGATGTCCTCGCCGTCCTCCTCGAGCCCGCCGCCGGTGCCGGTGCGGTCGGCCGGGGTGTAGGGGGCGGCGTAGAAGTGCAGGCGTTCGGTGACGGAGCCGGGGCTCATGTAGGCGTCGAGGACGTGGGTGAGCGGGCCGAGGGTGACGCCGAGCTCCTCGGCGCTCTCGCGCCGGACGGCGTCGAGCGGGGCGTCGCCGTCGAGCAGCCCGGCCGCGGCTTCGACGAGCATGCCGTCCGGGTGATCGTTGACGTAGGCCGGGTAGCGGAACTGGCGGGTGAGCAGCACCCGGCCGCGCTCGGCGTCGTACGGCAGGACGACCGCGCCGTTTCCGCGGTCGTAGGTCTCGCGCTGCTGGGTGACCCAGCGTCCGTCGCGGCGCCGGTAGTCGAAGGTGGTGCGGCGCAGGACGTGCCAGCCCTGGGAGGTGAGCTCGACGTCGCGCACCACGACGTCGGGGTTGCGGGTCAGGTCACGTCCGGTGCGGTCGAGGCCGGTGCGGCCGCGGTGGTCCGGGACGTCGGTCCCGGGGCGGGGGCTCACACCGCCTCCTGCGGGACGCGGCGCGGGAGTTCGGCGACGTCGTGGTAGACGGGCAGGCCGCGCCGGCGGGCGGTGGCGACGTCCTGGTCGGCGCCGGCGGAGTCGCCGGGGAGGCGGAGCACGGCGTCGCAGTGGGCGAGCAGGCGGTCGGCGGTCGGGTAGAGGACCTGGTCGGCGAGGGGGTCGGTGGGGCCCGCTCCCGCGGAGCGCAGTACGGGCAGGGCGATCCATTCCCCGATCACCGGGATGTGGCCGGCGGCGAAGACCGGCCAGGCCGCCGCTTCGAGGCGGGCGAGGTTCGCGGCCATGGCCCGGGGGTCGCCGTCGGTTCCGGAGCGGTAGGGGCCGGCGATGAGGACGAGCATGGGTTTGTCGGTCATGGCGCGCTACGATACACGCAGAAACGTGCAAGAACAGGAGAGAGTGCGGATGCTGGCTGCTGAGAGACGTGACCACCTGCTGGGCCTGCTCGCCCGCGAGGGCAAGATCGTGGCCAAGGACGTCGCCGCGGACCTCGGGATCTCCGAGGACAGCGTGCGCCGCGACCTGCGCGACCTCGCCGCCGAGGGACTGTGTCAGCGCGTCTACGGCGGGGCCCTGCCCGTCTCCCCGGCCATCGCGGACTACACGGCCCGGCAGTCCGTCACCCCGGACGGCAAGCGGCGGATCGCCGCGGTCGCCGCCGCGCTCGTACGGCCGGGCAGCGCCGTGATCCTGGACGGCGGCACCACCGCGCTCGCCGTCGCCCACGCGCTCCCGCCGGACCTGGCCTGCACCGTGATCACTCACAGCCCGACGATCGCGGCCGCGCTGCTCGACCATCCCCGGGCCGAGGTCTTCGTCCTCGGCGGCCGGCTCTTCAAGCATTCGGCGGTCACCTGCGGCGCCGCCGCGGTCGAGGCCGCCCAGAACGTCTCGGCCGACCTGTGCCTCCTCGGCGTCACCGGCGTCCACCCCGAAGCCGGCCTGACCACCGGTGACGCTGACGAGGCGGCGATGAAACGCGCCCTGGCCGCACGGGCCGCGGACACCTACGTCCTCGCCTCGTCCGAGAAGATCGGCACCGCCTCCCGGTTCCGCGTCCTGCCCTGGGAGGACGTCAGCGGACTGATCACCGACGCCGACCCCCGCCACCCGGTCCTCGACCGACTCGCGGCGCACGGCGTGGAGATCCTGGCGGCCGGCTGACGGCTACGGCGCGAACGCCGGCGCCTCCCGGGTGACGGCCGACGCGGGCGCGGGTGCCACGCTGGGCGCCGCCGCGCCGGATCGGGGCAGATCACGGCACCGATCCGCCGTCGCACCCGCCGGTCCCGGGGATCGACGATCGCTCCGACACGCCGCTCATCTGCGACGGCGCATCAGCGCCTACCTCGGCCGAAGACGTTCCGCTCCCGCTCGTTCCGTTCGTCAGCGCAGCGCGAGGACCTGGCCGGGCAGGAGCAGGTCGGGGTCGTCACCGATGATCTCGCGGTTCAGCTCGTGGAGGGCCGGCCAGTCGCCCGGGATGTCGAGGGTCTGGGCGATACCGCTGAGAGTGTCGCCGGGTCGCACCGTCCAGCTGTCCGATCCGTCCCCGTTGACGTCGGTCGGGGCGGTGTCGTCGCTGTGGCGCAGCGGCGCGGGGGAGTGGGGCCGTGCTTGCGTCGGGCGGTGGCCGCGGGCGTGGGCGGTGGGGTGGTCACCGTTGCCGTTGGCACGGCTTCCGCAGGTCGGCCACGGGGCCAGACCTCGGCGCGCGGCGAGGTTCTCGGCGACGGCGATCTGCTGTTCGCGGGTGGCCTGGTCGGCCCGGGGCGCGTAGGCGAGGCCTCCGTTGGAGCGCCAGGTCGCGCCGTCGAACTGCAGTCCGCCGTAGTAGCCGTTCCCGGTGGCGGCGTTCCAGCGCCCTCCGCTCTCGCAGCGGGCGAGAGCGTCCCAGTCCACGCCCGTCCGGACTCCCGTGGTCACGGCTGCGGCCGCGGCGGGCGACGCTGTGGCGCTGCCGACGACCGCGGCGAGAGCGAGCAGGGGAAGCAGCAGGGCAACGACCAGGCGACGGCCCACGGACAGCGGCGACATGGAAGCTCCGGACCTTCGGGGACGGGGGCGGGGCATCGAAATGCCCTCTCCACCCATGCACAAGGCGGGCGCCGACAGTTGCCGACAGGACGGGATCTCGTCCGAGCGGCGGTTCGACACCACCCGAACGCCACCCCGGCCGCGCCGGGGAGAGCCGTGCCCGCGGTTCGCGGTCCTCGCGCTCACGGTGCCGGCCGGCCTGGTGCTCCGACGGGTACTCGCCGCCCCTTGGCTCCACCGCCGTTCGGTGTCGCGGACCCGCGCGGACCCCACGCTCAGCGCCCCTGACGTGGTGCCAGGAGACGAACGCTCACCTACGAGCGCACGGTCGGCGGGCTGATGGGCTGATGGGCTGATGGGCTGACGGGCTGGCGGGCCGGTCCCGGGGGACGGCGCGAGGCCTGTGCCGCGCGGGTTGCGCGGTACAGGCCTCGTGGGTCACTCCGGGTGCCCCTGTCCGGTCCCCGGGGTG
>NZ_JBEXWT010000094.1:0-34440 GCF_040629945.1 Kitasatospora sp. NPDC005856
TCTGAGGCCGGGGATGTCAACATATCTGGCGTTGACTTTTGGCACGCTGTTGAGTTCTCAAGGAACGGACGCTTCCTTCGGACCGCCTTCCAGCGAACCCTCCGGGCTTCGTTCTTTCGTGTTTCCAGCTTATCAGATGTTTTCCGCTCCGTTTTACCGGAGTTTCATTCATCCAATTTCCCGAACTGGCCGGGTCCGCTTTTCGCGACGTCCCCCACACTAACCCATTCCGAGTTGCTACTCGAAATTCACGCTCACCCGATTGACGGGAACGCCAAGGGGCCCATTTTCATGGGGACCAGGGTGAGAGTGGGTCTTGCTGGTGGGATGGCCGCTCCAGCGACTCGTTCAACACTAGGCCACCTGGACGACATCGTCAAACGTCGAGGGCCGGATCTGTCCAGATCCGGCCCTCGAGGCTCAAAGCCGCAGCTCAGAGCAGGTGTGTTTCAGCCAGGCCGCAGCCGGCCGGTCCGTCGGCCGGTCAGCCGGCGGTGACCAGCTCCGCCGCCGCCAGGTTGCGCTTGCCGCGCCGCAGCACGAGCCAGCGACCGTGCAGCAGGTCGGCCTCGGTCGGGACCGCCTCCTCGTCCGTCACCTTGACGTTGTTGAGGTAGGCACCGCCCTCCTTGATCGTCCGGCGGGCGGCCGAGCGGCTCGGCGACAGGCCGACGGCGACCAGCAGGTCGACCACCGTCTGGAGCTCGGAGACCTCGGCCTTCGGGACCTCCGCCAGCGCGGCGGCCAGGGTCGGGGCCTCCAGGTCGGCGAGGTCGCCCTGGCCGAACAGCGCCTTGGACGCGGCGACCGCGCGCTGGTACTGCTCCGCGCCGTGCACCAGCGTGGTGAGCTCCTCGGCGAGGGCTCGCTGGGCGAGGCGGGCGGCGGGGCGCTCGGTGGTCTCGCGCTCCAGCTCCTCGATCTCCTCCTTCGAGCGGAAGCTGAAGATCCGCAGGAAGTTGGGGATGTCCCGGTCGTCCGCGTTCAGCCAGAACTGGTAGAAGGCGTACGGGGTGGTCAGCTCGGGGTCGAGCCAGACCGTGCCGGTCTCGGTCTTGCCGAACTTGGTGCCGTCGGCCTTGACGATCAGCGGCGTGGCCAGCGCGTGGACGGACTTGCCCTCGGCCTTGCGGATCAGATCCGTGCCGGCGGTCAGGTTGCCCCACTGGTCGCTGCCGCCGGTCTGCAGGGCGCAGCCGTAGCGGCGGTTCAGCTCCAGGTAGTCCATGCCCTGGAGGATCTGGTAGCTGAACTCGGTGTAGCTGATGCCCGCGTCGGAGTTGAGCCGTCGGGCGACGGCCTCCTTGGCGATCATGTTGTTGACCCGGAAGTACTTGCCCACGTCACGCAGCAGGCTGATCGCCGACATCCCGGACGTCCAGTCCAGGTTGTTGACCATGCGCGCCGCGTACGGGCCCTCGAAGTCGAGGAATCGCGAGATCTGGCCGCGCAGGCGCTCGACCCAGCCGGCCACCGTCTCGGGGTCGTTGAGCACGCGCTCGGCGGTGGGCTTCGGGTCGCCGATCAGGCCCGTGGCGCCGCCGACCAGGCCGAGCGGGAGGTTCCCCGCCTGCTGGATGCGGCGCATGGTGAGGATCTGCACCAGGTTGCCGAGGTGCAGGCTGGGGGCCGTCGGGTCGAAGCCGCAATAGAACGTGACCGGGCCGTCCGCGAACGCCTTGCGCAGTGCGTCCTCGTCAGTGGACAGGGCGATCAGCCCACGCCACCGCAGCTCGTCGACGATGTCCGTCACGGTCACGCTTCTCCTTCGATCGGGCGTCCGCCCAGTGCCGGCCCGGTTCGGTCGGGCCCCGGGTCGGTACGACTCCAGCCTGATAGAGCCTACGCGGTTCCCGCCAGCGAGTTTCCCCGAGGCACCCCACCGGGTCGGCTGGCCCTCTACCCCGGCCCCTCCCCGATACCGGAAATTCCGTTGTTCGACGGCTGCGGGCCCATTCAGAGTGGTTCCACCGCCGTGCGGCGGCAGTGACGTGTGTGGAGACGGTCGTGCCGCCGTGGCACGCCCGCGGGAAGGGTGTGCCGAGTGCGCAACACGCTGGTTCTGAACGCGAGCTACGAGCCCCTGACGACGGTGTCGCTCCAGCGCGCCGTCGTCCTGGTGCTCCAGGACAAGGCGGTGGTGGAGCAGGCGCATCCGCTGCGCTCGATCCGGGGAACGGGTGTGGCCGTCCCGGTGCCACGGGTGATCAGACTGCAACGGTACGTACGGGTGCCGTTCCGACAACAGGCTCCGTGGTCGCGGCGGGGTGTCCTGGCCCGGGACCAGCACCTGTGCGCGTACTGCGGCCGGCGGGCCACCACGGTGGATCACCTCCAGCCGAGGTCGCGCGGTGGTGCCGACAGCTGGATGAACACCGTCGCCGCGTGCGCGGAGGACAACCAGTACAAGGCGGACCGCACACCGGAGCAGGCCGGGATGAAGCTGCTGCGCCGGCCGTTCGTGCCGACGCCGCAGGCCAGTCTGATGCTGGCGCTCGGTCTGCGCAGTTCGGAGGTCCGGGACCTCGCCGACTGGCTGCCGGCCGTACCGGGCCGGCCCGTCTCCGCGGCGTGAGGCGTCCTCGGCCCGAGGACACTCCCGGCGCCCGGTCGGCAGCGGGTGGGACGGCGCGGGCGAGGAGCGGGGCAAAACGGGCGGGGAACGGAGCGGCGCGGGCGAGGAGCCGGGCTGAAGGCCTCAGTCCTTCGCCTGGTACCCCGCCGCCGTGCCGTAGTTGGTCGAGTGCTCGGGCACCACGACCACCTGTCCGCCGCCGATCAGCACCCGCCCGGAGATCAGCAGCGAGCCGGTGCCGGCCGGGAAGTTGCCGCCGGTCGCCTCCTGGCCGCCCGCCAGCGGGAACCGGCTGAGCCGGGCGGGCTGGTCACGGCGTTCGTCGGCGGCGAGCACCAGCGACCCGCCGTCGATGCCGATCGCCCGGACGGCGCCCTTGGCGGCGGTCGGCGCCTTCCAGTGCTGCTTGCCGGTGTCCAGGTCGTAGCCGACCGCGGACACCGGCCCGCCGCCGTTCGGCTCCAGGGTGGTGACCATCGTGCGGCCCTCGAAGTACACGCCAGGAGTGGCCGAAAACGTACCGTGGGCGACGTTCAGCCGGCCGCCGTCGACGGTCACCGGGATCTCGGCGGCCGGGTCGCCGCCCGTGCCCCAGGCGAACACCCGGTCGTCCTCGGGCTTCGCGCCGGTCGTCAGGACCACCGACGGCTCCGCGGACAGCACCGTCACCGTCTTCGGCTGGTTGTTCAGGCCCCGCCACCAGCCGACCTTGCCGTCCGCGACGTTCAGCGCGACGGCCTGGTCGGCGGGGGTCGAATCGGCGCAGGAGGAGGCGACGAGCACCGTCTTCCCGCTGACGCCGCCGGACAGGGTGCAGAACTTGCCCTGGCCGGTGTACTGCCAGACGTCCTTCCCGTCGGCCGACTCCCAGGCCAGCACCCGGTCGTCCCCGACGGCCACCACCTTGTCCTCGGTGACACCGACCTTCGCCGAGTAGGCGCCCTTGGCGTCCGAGAGGGTCTTGGTCCACGCGGTCTTGCCGGTCTTGGTGTCCACGGCGGTCACCAGCGTGCAGGGGCTCTTCGGATCGGCCTGCGGACGGAACAGGGCCGCGCCCAGGCCCGCCTGGTTCACTCCCGCCGACAGCCCGCACGGAACGGCCCCGGCGGCCGGCGGCTCCACCGACCAGGTCGGCTTGCCGCCCGCCCGGTCGTACGCACGCACCCCGGAGCCGTCGGCCCGGACCACCGCGTCGGCCAGCAGCCAGCTCCCGATCAGGGTGTCGTCGCCCCCGGCCGGACCGGCCGCGGCGGGCTGCGCGGCCCAGGCCCTGGTGTGCGCCACCGCGAAGCCGGGCTCACCGCCGCTGCTCGCGGCCGCGCTGCCACCGCCCTCGGCCCCGACCATCAGCCCCGCCGCCACCAGCACACCCAGCGCGGCCACCCCGGCGCCGGTCCGCATCAGCAGGGCCCTGCGGCTGGGCACGTGGTCCCCGGCCAGTACCGCGTCGGCCGCCTTCCGCGCCTTGGCGGAGAGCGAGGAGGCGGAGCCGGAGCCGCCGCCGGTGCCTCGGCGGGCGGAAGCCCGCGAGGGCGAGGCGGGCCCGGCCTGCGGCCCGGGGGCCTGCTCCGCGGAGGTCTCCGCGGACTTCTCCGGGACGGTCACGGGCACGGGCGACGGCCCGGCCTCCTCGAGGTGCACGTAGCCGTCCGCCGAGTACTCCGCCCCCGCCGGGACGTACAACGCCTCGTCGCCGGCGGGCTGCTGCGCTGCGGTGTACGGCGTGGCGGCCTGGTACGGCTGCCCGTGGTCCGGGTACTGCGGATACGGCTGGTACTGCTCCTGCACGCCGTACTGGCCCTGGACGTCGCCGCCCTCGCCATAACCGGTCCGGCCGTATCCACCGTGGTCGTAACCGGCCTGGTCATGGCCGGCCTGACCGTAGCCGGACTCGTACCCGGTGTGCCCGTGGAAACCCTGGCCGGATTGCGGCTGCTGCCCGTACTCGACCGAGCCGTAGCCGGACTGCGGCTGCGGCTGCGATTGCGGCTGCCACTGCGACGGCTGATCCGGCGTCTGCTGCTGATCGGAGCGCCCGCCGTAGGCGCCGTACGCGCCGTTCTGCCGGTCCGGGTGGCCCTGGGGCGGCCACGGCTGCTGGGAGTGGGCGTCTCCGAAGGGCTCCTGCGCCATCCGTTCCGTCCCTCCCGAGCCATCTGCCTGCCGATGCGGCAGTCAGCATCTCACGCCCGCCCGGGGAGTCGGCCCGGGCCCTCGCCCGGATGGTCCCGGGTTTCCCCGGTCGTGCCGCCTCAGACCGCCGACTCGGCGCGCAGGGCCTCGTCGATCCGGGCGGCGAGGGTGAAGTCCAGCCCGGTGAGGCCGCCGGCGCTGTGGGTGGACAGGACGAAGCGCAGGGTCCGCCACCGGATGTCGATGTCGGGGTGGTGGTCGAGCGCCTCGGCCTGCTCGGCGACGGAGCCGACCACCCGGATCGCCGCCGGGAAGTCCGGCGCGTCGGCGGTGCGGGCGATGCTGTCGCCCTCCCGCGTCCACCGGGGCAGCGCCGCCAGAGCCGCCGTGATCTCGTCCTCGTTCAGCCGCGCCCTGCTGTTCATCGCCGCACTCCTGGTAGTTCTCTGGTGGGTCGTCGCTCCGGGACCGGGGCCCCGGGCCGCCCGCGATACCGGTGTCAGGCGGCCTTCCGGCGCGGACGGGCCACCAGCTCGCCGCCGCAGTTGGGGCAGGTGGCGGCCATGGCCTCGGTGCAGTCCGGGCAGAAGGTGCACTCGTAGGAACATATCGAGGCGCGGCCGTCCGCGGTCAGCGACACCGCGCAGCGCTCGCAGCTCTCCCGCATCTCCAGGGCCATGGCGTACTCCTCCGACCTGCATACGGTCTGACGGTCGTTCGATTCGATTCGGCTCAGCTCGGCTCAGCTCGGCTCGGCTCGGCTCAGCTCGGCTCGGCTCAGCTCGGCTCAGCTCAGCTCAGCTCAGCTCAGCAACAGCTTGGTGACGGCCACGAGGCCGACCACCACGATGACAACGCGCAGCGCGGTCGGCGGGAGGCGCCGGCCCACCTTGGCCCCGAGCAGGCCGCCGACCAGCGAGCCCGCCGCGATCAGACCGGCGGCGGCCCAGTTCACGGTCGAGGTGAAGAGGAAGAAGAGCGCGGCGACCGCGTTCACGATCATCGCCAGGGCGTTCTTCACCGCGTTGATCCGCTGGAGGTCCTCCTGGAGCAGCATGCCCATCAGCGCCATCAGGAGCACGCCCTGCGCGGCGCCGAAGTAGCCGCCGTAGATGCCGGTCAGGAACACCCCGACCAGCAGGACCGGGCTGCCGTCCGGATCGCCGCCGGGGCGGCGGCGGGCGGCGACGGCCTTGGCCACCCGGGGCTGGATCACCACCAGGACGAGCGCGAGCAGGATCAGCACCGGGACGATCGCGTCGAAGGCCCCGCTCGGCAGCTTGGTCAGCAGCAGCGCGCCGAGCAGCCCGCCGAGCAGCGAGGCGGTGCCCATCCGCAGCACCCGGCGTCCCTGGTCGGCCAGTTCACGGCGGTACCCGATCACCCCGCTGAGCGAGCCGGGGACCAGGCCGAAGGAGTTGGAGACATTGGCGGTGACCGGTGGGATGCCCACGGCGAGCAGGACCGGGAAGGTGATCAGGGTGCCGGAGCCGACGATCACGTTGATCATCCCCGCACCGACGCCGGCCACCAGGACGGCGATCGACTCCCAGAGCGTCATGGGTCACCTCTCCTCTCGGTCCTGTCCGAGGGGATCATGCCGGACGGCCCCGCGGGCCGACCAGACCCGCCCGCGATTCGGGACGCACGCCACAGTGTCCGGTCCGTGCGCCGAGGCGCCACGAACGCCCGGGGCACCGGATGCGGCCGCGGCACCACGAACGCCCGAGGGCCCGCCACCTCCCGGCGGCGGGCCCTCGGCGAAGCACGGGTCGACCGATCACTCCGGGTCGATCTTCGGGTACTCCCGGGCCGGGTCCACCCGGGGACGGGCGGCGCCCTTCTCGGTGTCCACCGGCCGCGGGCCGGAGGCCGGGTCCAGCGGCACCTGGGTGGCCGCCGGGGCCGCCTGCGCGACGCTGGGCGCCGCGACCGCGCCGCCGTTCACCCCGCCGTTGCCGGTCAGACCGGTGAAGGCGCCACCGAGGCCCTTGAGCGCATCGCCGACCTCGCTGGGGATGATCCAGAGCTTGTTGGAGTCGCCCTTGGCCAGCTCGGGCAGCGTCTGGAGGTACTGGTAGGCGAGCAGCTTCTGGTCGGCGTCGCCGTCGTGGATCGCCTCGAAGACCGTCCGGATCGCCGCGGCCTCACCGTCCGCGCGCAGGACGGCGGCCTGCGCCTCACCCTCCGCCTTGAGCACCTCGGCCTGCTTCTCACCCTCGGCCTTGAGGATCTGGGCCTGGCGCTGGCCCTCGGCGGTGAGGATCGCGGCGCGCTTGTCCCGGTCGGCGCGCATCTGCTTCTCCATCGAGTCCTGGATGGAGGTCGGCGGCTCGATCGCCTTCAGCTCGACGCGGTTGACCCGGATGCCCCACTTGCCGGTGGCCTCGTCCAGCACACCGCGCAGGCCCGCGTTGATGACCTCGCGCGAGGTCAGGGTGGACTCCAGGTCCATCGAGCCGATGATGTTGCGCAGCGTGGTGACGGTCAGCTGCTCGATCGCCTGGATGTAGCTGGCGACCTCGTACGTCGCGGCGCGGGGGTCGGTCACCTGGTAGTAGATGACGGTGTCGATGTTGACGACCAGGTTGTCCTGGGTGATCACCGGCTGCGGCGGGAACGGCACGACCTGCTCGCGCAGGTCGATCCGGTTGCGGACGCGGTCGATGAACGGGACGACGATGTTCAGCCCTGCGTTGAGCGTCCGGGTGTAGCGGCCGAAGCGCTCCACGATCGCGGCGCTGGCCTGCGGGATGACCTGGATCGTCTTGATCAGCGCGATGAAGGCCACCACGACCAGGACGACCAAAACGATAAGGACGGGTTCCACGGACTCTCCCCTAGACGACCAGGGCGGTCGCGCCCTGGATTTCGACGACGTCGACCTGCTGTCCGGGCTGGTACACCTGGCCCGGGTGGAGCGCACGGGCCGACCAGATCTCGCCGTTCAGCTTGATCCGCCCGCCCTCCCCGTCGACGGTTTCCGCGACGACCGCGGTGGCGCCCTGGAGCGCCTCGATGCCCATCTTGACCTGCGGGCCCCTCTGGAGCTGCCGGTAGGCGATCGGGCGGACGAACACCACCAGCGCGACCGAGACGACGACGAAGGTCAGGGTCTCCAGGACCACTCCCCCGCCCAACGCGGCCACTCCGGCGGCGGCCAGCGCCCCCACCGCGAACATGGCGAACTCCGGCATCGCGGTGAGCACCAGCGGTATGCCGAGCCCTGCGGCGGCCAGGAGCCACCAGATCCAGCTGTCCACACGTCCATCCTAGGGAGCGAAGGCCTTCCAGGCGGACAGTTCCCGCAGGTCGAGGGGCGGAAACCGGTCGCGCGTACGACCGGTTCCCGACGGCCTTCCGGATGAACGGACGGGGCCTCAGCCCAGCGGCAGGCCCTGGGCCGACCAGCGGTCTCCGTGACGCTCCAGGGTGAGCGGCAGGCCGAAGCACTTGGAGAGGTTGCGGGCGGTCAGCTCGGTGTCGATCGGGCCGGCCGTGAGCACCTTCCCCTGGCGGATCATCAGGACGTGGGTGAAGCCCGGAGCGATCTCCTCGACGTGGTGGGTGACCATCGCCATGGCCGGGGCGAACTCGTCCTGGGCGAGCGCGCCGAGCCGGCGGACCAGGTCCTCGCGCCCGCCGAGGTCCAGGCCGGCGGCGGGCTCGTCGAGCAGCAGCAGCTCGGGGTCGGTCATCAGGGCGCGGGCGATCAGGGTGCGCTTGCGCTCGCCCTCGGAGAGGGTGCCGAACTTGCGGTCGGTGAGGTTGGCCATGCCGAGGCGGTCGAGCAGGGCGAGGGCGCGGGCCTCGTCCGACTGCTCGTAGGTCTCCTGCCAGGTGACCGTCATGCCGTACGCGGCGGTGAGGACGGTCTGGAGCACGGTCTGCTCGGCCGGCAGCTTGTCGAACATCGCGGCGCCGGCCAGGCCGATCCGGGACCGCAGCTCGAAGACGTCGATCTCGCCGAGCTTCTCGCCCAGCACCGTGACCTTGCCCGAGGTCGGGAACAGGTACGAGGAGGCGATCTGCAACAGCGTGGTCTTGCCGGCGCCGTTCGGGCCCAGGATGACCCAACGCTCGCCCTCGGAGATGGACCACGAGACCTGGTCGACCAGCGCGCGCCCCTCCCGGACCACGGATACGTCCACCAGCTCCAGCACGTCGCTCATGCCTACGCCTTCCCCAAAAAACAAGATTCTCGGCCGTCGGTGCGGGCGGCGAGCCTCCTCCGGCAGCCGGTGGGCACGGGGAGGGTGCGCCGCACACGCATGGGCAAACCTACGCCACGCGGATGACCGCCGATTCCGTAGGCTGGCCGGATGCTCGTGACTCCTGCCGACAATCCGTACGAAGAGCCCCGTTCGGGGCGGCTCACCGCGTGGGGCAACGCCCTGCTCGCCGGATCGGCGTCTCCGGACGACGCCGCGGCGGCCGTCCTGGGCGCCGACGAGGTCCACCGGGTGACCGGGCTGCCCGGCGACCGGCCCGGCGAGCAGCACGGCCTGACCTGGGCGCTCGGGCGGCTCCGGGTGCTCGGGGTGAAGGGCCTGCGCCTCGCGCTGCCCTCGGCCGGGCACCCGCTCGGCCTGACCGGTCCGAGCGCCTTCAACGAGCTGGCCATGGGTGCGGGCGAGGCCGTCCTGGCCGTGGGCGCACCGCTCGGGCTGGTTCCCGAGGTGGAGGTGTACGGCCCGGTCGGCGACCGCTCGGCCACCGTGCTGTGGCGCTGCTCCGAGGTGAACGACGCACCGCCGGCGGACGTGCCGTCCCTGCACGAGGCGGAGCGCGAGCTGGCGGACGGGCTGCGGGAGGCGACCGTCGTGCTCACCCGCCTCGACGTGGCCGGTGCCGGGCCCGAGGCCCTGCGCGCCCTCGACGCCTACCGCCGGCGGGGCCACGGCGAACTGCTGGCCCCCGGCTACCCGCCCCGGGCCGTCCGCGTCCTGGAGTCGGCCCGCCAGGTGTCCGCCCTGCTCGCGATCGCCTCCGCCGGGCACGGCGCCGCCGTCAGCGCCTCGGAGATGGCGGCCCGCCAGTCCGTCCTGGCCCCGCTGCGGCGCACCGCCCGGCGGGCCCAGGTGGCCGCCTACAACGCGCTCGTGGACGAGCGGGACGACCGCTGAGGGATTCCGGGCCCCGGGCCGTCACCGGGCGGCGGCCGCCGGGCGGTGACGGCCCGGGGCCGGCCGCTACTCCTCGCGGGTCTCGCCGTGGCGGACGGCCCAGAGTGCCGCCTGGGTGCGGTCGGCCAGGTCCAGCTTCATCAGGATGTTGGAGACGTGGGTCTTCACCGTCTTCTCCGACAGGTGCAGGCTGCGGGCGATCTCCCGGTTGGAGCGGCCGTCGGCGATGTGCCCGAGGACCTCGCGCTCACGCTCCGTGAGCGTGCCGCCGCGGCCCTGCGGGGCGCGCGGGCCGTCGTCGGAGAGCAGGGCCTCGGCCAGTTCGGGCTGGAGCAGGACGTGGCCCGCGTGCACCGAGCGGATCGCCCCGGCCAGCGCCTCCGGGTCCACGTCCTTGTAGACGTACCCGGCCGCACCGGCCCGCAGCGCCGGAACCATCGTGCGGTGCTCGGTGAAACTGGTGACGATCAGGATCCGGGACCGGCTGCCCTCCCCCTTGAGCGTGCGCAGCGCCTCGATGCCGTCGACGCCGGGCATCTTGAGGTCCATCAGGACGACGTCGGGGTCGAGTTCCCGGGCCCGCTCGACGCCCTCCGCCCCGTCGGCGGCCTCCCCGACCACCTCGATGTCGTCCTGGACCTCCAGGAAGGTGCGCAGCCCGCGCCGAACCACCTGGTGGTCGTCGACCAGCAGGACACGGATCGACGGTGTGCTCTCAGGCACCGGGGACCTCCATCTCGACGAGCGTCCCCCGACCGGGGGCCGACTCCAGGGTGAGTGTGCCGCCGACGGCGGCCGCGCGGTCGCGCATCGAGGCGAGGCCGAGGTGACGGCCCGCCCGCCGGACGGACTCCGGATCGAATCCGCGTCCGTCGTCGTGCACGCGCAGGAGGGCGCCGCGCGCGGGCGTTCCGGCCAGGGTGACGGTGACCCGGCGGGCGCCGGAGTGGCGCAGCGCGTTGTGCAGCGCCTCCTGGGCGACTCTCAGCAGTGCGGCCTCCTGGGCGGGCGGCAGCGCCCGGACCCCGTCGGCGGCGAAGGCGACGTCGGCGGTGTGCGCCCGGTCCAGGACCTGCACCTGGGAGGCGAGGGTGGCGCTGAGCCCGTCCTCCTCCAGGGCGGCGGGGCGCAGTTCCACGACGACGGCGCGCAGTTCGTCGGCGGCCTCGGCGGCCAGCCGGGCGACCTCGGCGAGTTCGGCTCGCGCCCGGGCCGGGTCGCGGTCGACGAGCTTGGCGGCCGCCTTGGCGGTGAGCCGGAGCGAGAAGAGCTTCTGCGCGACGGCGTCGTGCAGGTCGTGGGCGATCCGGGCCCGTTCGCCGGCCAGCGTGAGCTCGCGGCTGCGCTCGTACAGCCGGGCGTTGGACAGGGCGAGGGCGGCGTGCGCGGCGAGGATCCGCAGGAGTTCCTCGTCGTGGTCGGTGAAGAGGCCGCCGCCGCGCTTGTTGGCGAGGAAGATGACGCCCATCACCTGCGGCTCGTCCTCGGCCGCGTCGGTGTCCAGGATCGGCATGCCCAGGAAGGCGTCCAGGTCGGGGTGGGCTTCGGGCCAGCCCTCGAAGGCGGGTGCCCTGCGGACGTCCACCAGCCGGGTGGGGCCGGTCTCGTGCAGCATCGCGGCGAGGACGCCGTGCTGCCGGGGCAGCGGGCCGATCGCCCGCCACTGCTCGTCGGTGACGCCGTCGACGACGAACTGGGCGAAGCCCCCGTGGTCGTCGGGCACGCCCAGGGCCGCGTACTCGGCGCCGAGCAGGCCGCGGGCGGAGGCGGTGATGCGGCGCAGCACCTCGCGGACCTCCAGGTGCCGGCTCATGGCGAGCAGTGCCTGGCTGACGGCCTCGATCCCGGACAGGCAGGGTTCGCAGGCGGGCAGCGGGCCCCGGTGGGCCCGGTGGTCTCCGGTGGTGCTGGGCATACCGCCAAACTACCGCCGCCGCGGTGACGGCCGCGTCCGTCCGCGGCCGCCCCGGTCCCGGGTCCGTGGACCTAGGTCCCGGGCGCTCCAGGGCCCCGGGAGACCCGCGGGCCGGGCCGGAACGCCGAAGGGGCGGCCCTCCCGGGTGGGAGGGCCGCCCCTTCGGCGTTCGGCCGGTGCGGGGGGTCAGCCCTTCTGCATGACCTCGGGCTCGTGCCGGCGCTGAAGCCTGGTCACGATGACGCCGATGACGACGGAGATGGCGACCAGCACGCCCGCGTCGATCGCCCACTGGGCGACGCTGTGCTTCCACAGCGGGTCGTAGTTGGGGTTCTGGAAGTCCTTGTTCCAGGGGCCCATGAGCGTGGACAGGTCGAGCGTGGTGGACACGATGCCGGTGCCCCAGCGGGCCGGCATCAGCCAGGCGACCTGCTCCAGTCCGGGCTTGCTGAAGATCTGGAAGAGGCAGCCGGTGAAGACGACCTGGACGATGGCGAACATGACCAGCAGCGGCATGGTCTTCTCGGCGGTCTTCACCAGCGCGGAGATCATCAGGCCGAACATCATCGCGGCGAAGCTCAGCAGGATCATGCCGATGGTCATCTCGACGACCGGCAGGTTCTTGACGATCAGGCCGTGCTCGGGGAGCTTGCGCGGCAGGAAGCCGACGGCGGAGATGATGGCGCCCTGGATCACGCTGAAGATGCCCAGCACGATGATCTTGGACATCATGTACGCCGAGCGGGAGAGCCCGGTGGCTCGTTCCCGCTCGTAGATCGCCCGTTCCTTGATCAGCTCACGGACCGAGTTGGCCGCTCCGGAGAAGCAGGCGCCGATCGCCAGGATCAGCATGATCGTCGCGGCGCCGCTGTTGAGGTGCAGCTGCGTCTTGGGGTTGGGCGCGAGCCCCGGTTCGTTGGGGATCAGCACGCTGACCGCGCCGATGACGGCGGGCAGCAGCACGGACAGCGCGAGGAAGCCGCGATCCGAGGCGAGCACCGACATGTAGCGGCGCATCAGCGTCCACAGCTGCGATCCCCAGCTCTGCGGCTTCGGCGGCCTGATGGCCTCCTGGGCGACCTGGACGTGCTGCACCTCGCCCGCCTCCACGGTGGGCGCGGAGTACTGCTGGTAGTGCACCGAGCCGCGGTAGCGGCCGGCCCAGTCGTGGTCCGGGTAGTTCTCGAAGGCCTGGAAGACGTCCGCCCAGGTCTCGTACCCGAAGAAGTGCAGCGCCTCGTCCGGCGGGCCGAAGTAGGCCACCGCACCGCCCGGAGCCATCACCAGCAGCCGGTCGCAGAGCGCGAGTTCGGCCACCGAGTGGGTGACGACAAGGATGGTGCGGCCGTCGTCGGCGAGGCCGCGCAGCATCTGCATGACCTCGCGGTCCATGCCCGGGTCGAGGCCCGAGGTGGGCTCGTCCAGGAAGATCAGCGAGGGCTTGGTCAGCAGTTCCAGGGCGACCGAGACGCGCTTCTGCTGGCCGCCGGAGAGCGCGGTGATCTTGTTGTCGGCGCGCTTGTCCAGACGCAGCTCGTACAGCACCTCGTCGATCCGCGCCTCGCGCTCCCTCGCCTCGGTGTCACCGGGGAAGCGCAGCTGGGCCGCGTACTTGAGGCCCTTTCGGACGGTGAGCTCGCGGTGCAGGATCTCGGACTGCGGCACCAGGCCGATGCGCGAGCGGAGTTCGGCGAACTGCTTGTAGAGGTTGCGGCCGTCGTACAGGACCTCGCCGCGGTCGGCCGGGCGGTAGCCGGTGAGGGCGCGCAGCAGCGTGGACTTGCCGGAGCCGGACGGGCCGATGACGGCGACCAGGGACTTCTCCGGGACGCCGAAGCTGACGTCGTCGAGCAGGACCTTCTTGGCGCCCTTGTGCTCGACCTCGACGGTCAGGTGGCGGGCGGAGAAGGAGACCGCCCCGGTGTCGACGAACTCCTGCAGCTGGTCGCCGACCAGGACGAAGCCGGAGTGGCCGACGGTCAGCCGGTCCTGCGGGCCCATCAGCTGACGCTGCACCCGCTGGCCGTTGAGGAAGATGCCGTTGTGGCTGCCGAGGTCGACGATCTCGTAGCGGCCGTCCGGGAGCTGGCGCAGCTCGGCGTGGTGGCGGGAGACCTGGAGGTCGGACACCACGATGTCGTTGTCGAGCGCACGACCGATCCGGACGGTGCGCATCGCCGACGTCAGGTTGCGGATCATGGTCGGCTGCGGCCCGCCGTCGTGCTGCGGCGGGGCCGGGAAGCCCTGCTGCTGCGGGAAGCCCCCGTGTTGCTGGGGCTGCTGCGGGGCCGGCTGGGCCTGCGCCGGAGCGTACTGCTGCTGCGGGAACGGCGGCTGGGCCTGCGGCTGACCGGGCCAGGCCTGCTGCTGCTGCGGCTGCTGGTACGGGTCCTGCTGCGGCCAGCCCTGCTGCGGGGCGGGCTGCTGGGGCGCGGGCACCGGGCCGCGGCTGGTGGCGGCCTCGTGCATCGGGGCGGCCTGGGGAGCGGCGGCCTGCGGGGCCGCGGCGTGCGCGGGTGCGGAGAAACCGAGCCGGGGGCCGTTCTCCGGGTTGCCCAGGTTGACCACGGCGCCGGGGAACAACTGGGCCTGCAGGGTCCGGGCCCCGGCCACGTACGTTCCGTTGGTGCTGCCGTGGTCGTCCAGCTGCCAACCGCTGCCGTTGAAACTGATGGTCCCGTGCTGCCAGGACACCCTGGCGTCCTCGAACGGGAAGTCCGACTGCGGGTTGCGCCCGATGGTGTAGGACCGCCCGGGCTCCAGAGTCCGCTGCTGTCCGTTGATCTCGATGACGAGTTGCGGCACTGCTCGCCTGCCCCGCTCTCTCGGTTCCCCCGAATTGTGGCCCCCGGCCGGGGCTGCGATGTTTCTCTGACTGACGGGGGGCATCATTCCAGCCCGCCGACCGCCGATGAAAGTCGGCCCGGACGACTGTGACCAGGCTGCTACCGACCCCGGACCACGGCGTCCCGCGAGGTGGGACGGGTGCCCGCCGGCCGTCGGGCTCCCGGTAGCGTGGGAGGCACCATGAACGCATCGCCCCTGGCCGCTGAGCCCCTCCCCGCCGCCCAGCACCGGACCGCGGACGAGCGCACCCTGCTCGTCAAGGTGTTCGGCAAGGACCGCCCCGGCATCACCGCCGGCCTCTTCGCGACGCTGGCAGGCTTCGGCGTCGACGTCATCGACATCGAGCAGGTCGTCACCCGTGGCCGCATCACGCTGTGCGCCCTGGTCACCCCGCCCCCCGCGCCCGGCGAGGAGGGTGGTCTGCGGGCCACCGTCCACCGCTGGGCCGACGAGCAGAAGCTCCAGGCCGAGATCCTCTCCGGCATCGGCGACAACCGGCCGCGCCGCGAGGGCCGTTCGCACGTCACGGTGCTCGGCAACCCGCTGACCGCCGCCGCCGTCTCCGCGCTCACCTCCCGGATCACCGCCTCGGGCGGCAACATCGACCGTGTCTTCCGGCTCGCCAAGTACCCGGTGACGGCGGTCGAACTGGCCGTCTCCGGTGTGGCCACCGACGAGCTGCGGGCCGCGCTGGCCCAGGAGGCGGCCACCCAGCGGGTGGACGTCGCGGTGGTCGCCGCCGGACTGGAGCGCCGGGCCAAGCGCCTGGTGGTCATGGACGTCGACTCCACGCTCATCCAGGACGAGGTGATCGAGCTGTTCGCCGCCCACGCGGGCTGCGAGGAGGAGGTCGCCGAGGTGACGGCGGCGGCGATGCGCGGCGAGCTGGACTTCGCCGAGTCGCTGCGGGCCCGGGTGGCGCTGCTGGCCGGGCTGGACGCCTCGGTGACCGAGAAGGTCCGCGCCGAGGTCCGCTTCACCCCGGGCGCGCGCACCCTGATCCGTACGCTCCAGCGCCTCGGCTACCAGGTCGCGGTGGTGTCCGGCGGCTTCACCCAGGTCACCGACCACCTGGTGGAGCAGCTGGGCCTGGACTTCGCGGCCGCGAACACCCTGGAGGTGGTGGACGGCAGGTTCACCGGCCGGGTGGTCGGCGAGATCGTGGACCGGGCGGGCAAGGCCCGCTGGCTGGCCCGCTTCGCCGAGCAGGCGAAGGTGCCGCTGGAGCAGACGGTGGCGATCGGCGACGGCGCCAACGACCTGGACATGCTGAACGCGGCCGGTCTCGGGGTGGCGTTCAACGCCAAGCCGGTGGTGCGCGAGGCCGCCGACACCGCGGTCAACGTGCCGTTCCTGGACACCGTGCTGTACCTGCTGGGCATCACCCGCGAGGAGGTCGAGGCGGCCGACGCGCTGCACGGCACCCCGACCGAATAGGAGTCGCCCGGCGGCGGCCGATGGAGTGAGGCCGCCCGGAGACGGCGCACGGCCTGCGGACACCCGAGGGGCGCGCGGATCGCATCCGCGCGCCCCTCACGACCGTCCGTTCCCGGGATCAGTCCTGCGGCGTGTGGTACGAGACCAGCTCGGCCACGCCCGGCTCGACGCCCTTCCAGGAGCCGCCGAAGCTGAGCACCGCGATCGCCGCCGTCGGGAAGCCCCCGAGCCGCAGCCGCTCCAGCGCGTCCCGGTCGCCCGCGTCCCCGGCCAGCACCTGGGTCAGGCCCAGCACCCCCGGGTTGTGACCGACCAGCACCACGTCCGAGTACTCCTCCGGGGTCTCCTGGAGCACGGCGATGATCTCCCCGGGGCTCGCCTCGTAGACCCGCTCCTCGTAGACGGTCTTCAGGGGCCGGTGCGGCAGCTCGTGCACCGCCAGCTTCCAGGTCTCACGGGCGCGCAGCGCGGTGGAGCAGACCACGTAGTCGGGGTTGATGCCGGAGTCGACCAGCCAGCGGCCGGCGTCCGGGGCCTGGTGACGGCCCCGGTCGGCCAGCGGCCGGTCGTGGTCGTCCACGCCGTTCGGCCAGTCGGCCTTGGCATGGCGGAGAACGATGATCCTGCGGGGCGTGTCGGCGCTCATACCCAGCAAGCTTGGCAGAAAAGCGGCCCGGCGGCGCGATGCTCCCGGATGGCGCCACTCCGAGGGACGACGAGTGCCACCGCGTCCCGTTCACCGGGGCTCCGGGTGGCGTACGGCGTCGGGTGGCGTACGGGTGCCGGCGGCGTACGGCCGTCGGGTGACGCGTACGGGCGTCCGTCAGCCGATCGAGGACGCGACGGTGGCGATGACCGCCACCACCACCACGATGGCGGCGAAGGCGAGGGCGATGCGGCCGAGCTGCTTGCGGCCGTCGGTGGGATGGGGATCGAGAACGGGCATGTCCGGAATTCTCCCATCCCGAACAGGCCCGTCGCCCGGCGACCCCTCCCCCGTGGCCGGGCCCGCACCCCACCGCACCGTCGCGTCCGACCGCCCGGCGTCAGGCCCGGGCCCGCTGCGCCGGGTGGACCGCCTCGTCCTCGATGTGGCGGGCCCGCGCGGCGCGCAGCCCGAACAGCATCTGCGGCACCAGCAGCAGCGCCAGGAAGCCCAGCGGCCAGTACCACTCGCCGGTGACGTCGTAGATCCGGCCGATCAGGATCGGGCCCGGGACGGCGATCAGGTAGCCGACGCCCTGGGCGAAGACGGACAGCTGGGCCACGCCGCCCGCCGTCCGGGCGCGCAGCCCGATCATCGTCAGCACCAGCGGGAAGGCGCAGTTGGACAGGCCCACCAGGACCGACCAGACCCACGGCGCCCCGGCGGGGGCGAGTGCCAGACCGGCGTACCCGGCGATGCCGCAGGAGGCCAGCACCACCACGAACAGCCGCTGGTCGCCGCGGCGGGCGGCCAGGTTGGGCAGCACGAAGGAGACCGGCACGCCGATCACCATGGTGACCGCGAGCAGCACCCCGGAGGTGCCCTTGTCGATGCCAGAGTCCTGGAAGATCTTCGGCAGCCAGCCCATCACCACGTACGCGCCGGTGGCCTGGAGGCCGAAGAAGCAGGCCATCGCCCAGGCCGTACGGCTGCGGGTGATCGGCAGCCTGGCGGGGGCGGCGGCTCCGGCGGCGCGCTCGCCGCGCTCGCGCCTGGCGATCAGCAGCGGCAGCCAGAGCACCAGGGCGAGCGCCCCGAGGGCGGCCCAGCTGCCCAGGCCGTAGCGCCAGTCCCCGCCGAGCGAGCTGGTCAGCGGCACGCTGACCAGGGCGGCCAGCGCGGTGCCGGCCGACAGCGCCATGGAGTACAGGCCGATCATCGGACCGACCTTCTCCGGGAAGTACCGCTTGATGACCACGGGCAGCAGCACGTTGGAGACCGCCACGCCGGCCAGGGCCAGCGCGGTGAACAGCAGGAACACCGCCGTGCCGCCGGCGAAGGAGCGGGCCAGCACGCCCGCGGTGATCGCGCCCATCCCGGCCGTGATCACCGCGATCGGGCCGATCCGGCGGGCTGCGGCCGGTGCGGCGAAGCCGAACAGCGCGAAGCACAGCGACGGGACGGCGGTGAGCAGCCCGGCGAGCGTCGGGTTCATCCCCAGGTCGTCGCGGACCTGGTCGAGCAGCGGTCCGAGGCTGGTGACCACGGGGCGCAGGTTGAAGGCGGCGGCGGCGATCGCGACGGCGAACAGCCAGCCCAGGTACTTGGCGGCCGGGGCGGCGGCGGGCCGCTCGGCGGGCGGCGTCCGGCTCTCGGTCCGGGCGGAAGCGGTGGTGTCTGCTGCGGGCATGAGCAGCATCATAGAATGATGGGATGAATTGATGCACCTTGGACTTGGCATGATGTGCCGACCGTTCATGCACCGGCCACCTCCCACCCAGGCCCCACCCGAGCCGTAGCCGTCAAGGAGACCCCCGTGGCGCTGTCCTCGCCGAGGCGCACCCCGCTGTCCGACCAGGTGATCGCACAGCTGCGTGCCCAGATCACCTCCGGGGAGTGGCCGGTCGGCTCGCGCATCCCCACCGAGGCCGCCCTGGTCGAGCAGCTCGGCGTCGCCCGCAACACCGTCCGCGAGGCCGTCCGCGCCCTCGCCCACAACGGGCTCCTCGACATCCGGCAGGGTTCCGGCACGTACGTGCTGGCCACCAGCGAGCTGGCCGGGGTGATGCACCGCCGCTTCGCCGACGCCGACCGGGCCCAGGTCGCGGAGCTGCGGTCGGCGCTGGAGACCTCGGCGGCGGCCCTCGCCGCCCGCCGCCGCACCGCGCACGACCTGGAGCTGCTGGACGGCGCGATGGCGCGCCGGGAGGCCGCCTGGCACTCCGGCGACGCCGAGGACTTCGTCCAGGCCGACGCCGCCTTCCACCAGGCCGTGGTGACCGCCGCCCACAACGACGTCCTGCTCGCCGTCTACGCCGACCTCGGCGAGGCCACCCGCGAGCTCCTGCGGCACGACATCGGCCCCGAGCTGATCGCCGAACGCTACATCGGCCACCAGGAGATCCTGGAGGCCATCCGGGCCGGCGACGCCGGGCGCGCCGCCGTGGAGGCCGGCCGCGCCGCCCCCGGCGCCTGCGCCACCGTCGAGGCCTGACCTCCCCGCCGCCCCGGCCCCGGTCCGCCCGTACCCGGGGCCCGGCTCCCGCGTGAGCCCGACGGGAACGAAACGCCGCTGCCCGGCACCTCCACGAGGGAGGGCCGGGCAGCGGCGTACGGGCGGAGCGTCAGGCGCCGATGGCGTGCAGACCGCCGTCGACGTGGATGATCTCGCCGGTGGTCTTCGGGAACCAGTCCGACAGCAGCGCGACGATGCCGCGGCCGGCCGGCTCCGGGTCGCTCAGGTCCCACTTCAGCGGGGAGCGGTGGTTCCAGGTGTCGGCCAGGTCGCCGAAGCCCGGGATGGACTTGGCGGCCATCGAGCCGATCGGACCGGCCGAGATCAGGTTGCAGCGGATGTCCCGCTCGCCCAGGTAGCGCGCCAGGTAGCGGTTGGTCGACTCCAGGGCGGCCTTGGCCGGGCCCATCCAGTCGTACTGCGGCCAGGCGAACTGCGCGTCGAAGGTCAGGCCGACCACCGAGCCGCCGTCCTGCATCAGCGGCAGCAGCGCCGTGGTCAGCGACTTCAGCGAGTACGCGGAGACGTTCATCGCGGTGGCCACGGACTCCCACGGGGTGTCCAGGAAGTTGCCGCCCAGCGCGTCCTGCGGCGCGAAGCCGATCGAGTGGACGATGCCGTCCAGGGTCGGCAGGTGCTCGCGGACCTGGTCGGCGATGCCGGCCAGCTGCTCCGGGTTGGAGACGTCCAGCTCCAGCACCTTGACCGGGTTCGGCAGCTTCCTGGCGATCCGCTCGGTCAGGCTCGGGCGCGGGAAGGCGGTGAGGATGATCTCCGCGCCCTGCTCCTGCGCGAGCTTGGCGGTGTGGAAGGCGATGGAGGACTCCATCAGCACACCGGTGATCAGGATCCGCTTGCCCTCGAGGATTCCGCTCATGATCAGTGACCCATGCCCAATCCGCCGTCGACGGGAATGACGGCTCCAGTGATGTACGCGGCCTCGTCCGATCCGAGGAACCGCACGGTGGAGGCGACCTCGGCGGGCGCCGCGTAGCGGCCCAGCGGCACGCCCGAGACGATCTCCGCGCGGCGCTCGTCACTGAGCACGGCGGTCATGTCGGTGTCAACGAAGCCGGGGGCGACCACGTTGACCGTGATGTTGCGCGGGCCGAGCTCACGCGCCAGCGACCGGGCGAAGCCCACCAGGCCGGCCTTGGAGGCGGCGTAGTTGGCCTGGCCCGGGGAGCCGGTCAGGCCCACCACGGACGAGATCAGCACGACGCGGCCCTTCTTGGCGCGCATCATCAGCTTGGAGGCGCGCTTGACCACCCGGAAGGTGCCGGTCAGGTTGGTGTCCACGACGGAGGTGAAGTCCTCCTCCGACATGCGCAGCAGCAGGGTGTCGTTGGTGATGCCCGCGTTGGCGACCAGCACCTGGACCGCACCGTGCTTCTGCTCGATCTCGGTGAAGGCGGCGTCGACCTGCGCGGCGTCCGTGATGTCGCAGCGGACCGCGAGGACGTCGTACTTGGCCAGCGCCTCGGGCACCTCGCCCGAGCGGCTGGTGATGGCCACCTTGTCGCCCGCTTCGGCGAAGGCCTGGGCGATCGCGAGGCCGATGCCCCGGTTTCCTCCGGTGACGAGAACCGAGCGGCTCAACGATCCACCTCTCTCCTGTGTGAGCACGTACGTCGGAATGCGTACGCAGTGTGACGCTATCGGGCGGTCGGCGGCGGCGGCGCATCGGTCTCCCACAGCGCCTCCCCGGTGGATCTGTCGCAATCCGACAATCCGGGCCCGCTCGTACCGTCCCGGCCGCGGACATCTCCCAGGCCCGGGCGCTGCCCGGATCGGGGCGACTGTACGGGAACCACACGGACGGGCGCACCCGTTGCCCCCGTGGTGCGGGCCGGCCCGGGAGCGGCCGTACCGATCCCCGACCCTCCCGGCGAGCGACGAAGGCAGAGCGGATGACCATGGCACGGCCCGGGAGCACCCACCGACGCGGACGACTGCTGGCCCTCACCGCCCTGGCGGCCGGCCTGGGCACGGCCGCCTGGGCGCTGCGCGACCTGCCGGCGGCGTTCGGACGGCGGCCGGACGGCGAGCGCGAGGAGCGGGTGCGCAACTCCCCGCAGTACCGGGACGGCGTCTTCCACAACGCGCCCTCCACGCTCGCCCGCACGGCTGGCGCCCCGGGCTTCGACGGCGCCACCGCCCGCCGGATGCTGTTCGAGCGGGCCGGCCGCGTCCCCGCCCGTCCGGTGCCGACCGTCCGCCCCGCCACCCCGCCCGGGCCGGCCGCCGAGGGCGTGGAGGTCATCTGGTACGGGCACGCCTCGGCGCTGGTGGAGATCGAGGGCTTCCGGGTGCTGCTCGACCCGGTCTGGAGCGAGCGCTGCTCCCCCGCCGCGCACGTCGGCCCCAAGCGGCTGCACCCGGTGCCGGTGGAGCTGGAGGAGCTGCCGCAGGTCGACGCGGTGCTGATCTCGCACGACCACTACGACCACCTGGACATGGCGACGGTCAAGCGCCTGGTGCGCAGCCAGTCCGCCCCCTTCGCGGTGCCGCTCGGCATAGGTGCCCACCTGCGCCGCTGGGGCGTCCCCGAGCACCGGATCATCGAGCTGGACTGGGACGAGACCTGCACCCTGGGCGACCTCGTGCTCACCCTCACCGCGGCGCACCACTTCTCCGGCCGCGGACTGACCCGCAACACCACCCTGTGGGGCTCCTGGGTGGTCGCGGGGCCGAACCGCAAGGTCTTCTACACCGGTGACTCCGGCTACTTCGAGGGCTACGCCCGGATCGGCGAGCAGCACGGCCCGTTCGACGCCGCGCTGGTCCAGATCGGCGCCTACGACGCCGCCTGGGCGGACATCCACATGACCCCCGAGGACGCCGTCCTGGCGCACCGGGACCTGACCGCCGGCCTGCTGGTGCCGGTCCACTGGTGCACCTTCAACCTGGGCCTGCACCCGTGGTCCGAGCCGATCGAGCGACTGGTGACGGCCGCCAAGGAGCAGGCCGTCCCGCTGGCCGTGCCGCGCCCCGGCGAGCGGGTCGACGTCGACAACCCGCCGGAGCCGGACGGCTGGTGGGAGGGCGTCGGCTGACGGCCCGCGCGCACGCCCCGGGACGGCGGGCCCCGGCGGCCGGGCCGCACCGGCCGGACCCGCGGCAACCCGGTCGAAATGAGCTGGCCGGAAACCCGGTGGACGGGAAATGATGCGGTGCGGGCGCCCCTGTGGCGCCGCACCGCCACCCTCCGCGACCTGGGAGCCCGATTGCCTCCGATCCCTCCGGCCGATCGCTCCGGCGCCCCGCACGGGCGCGCCGTCGACCCGCTGTTCCTCGCCCTGCCGCTGCGGCCGCTCGCCGACGCCGCGCTCGCCCGGGCCCGCGAACTGGGCGCGAGCCACGCCGACTTCCGCCTGGAGCGGATCCGCAGCGCCTCCTGGCGGCTGCGCGACGCGCGTCCGGCCGGCACCTCCGACAGCGTGCAGCTCGGTTTCGCCGTCCGGGTGCTGCTGGACGGCGCCTGGGGCTTCGCCGCCGGGGTCGACCTCACCCCCGACGCGGCGGCCCGGGTCGCCGAGCAGGCCGTCGCCGTGGCCCGGCTCTCCGGCGGGATCAGCCGGGCGGCCGGCTCCACCGGGCGGGTCGAGCTGGCCGACGAGCCGGTCTACCGGGACGTCACCTGGGTCTCGTCGTACGAGGTCAACCCCTTCGAGGTGCCGGACGCCGAGAAGACCGCGCTGCTCGCCGAGCGCAGCTCCCGGCTGCTGGCCGCCGAGGGCGTCTCGCACGTCCACGCGGCCCTGCGGACCGTCCAGGAGAACAAGTTCTACGCGGACACCGCCGGAACCGTCACCACCCAGCAGCGGATCCGGGTGCACTCCGACCTGGAGGCCACCTCGGTCGACGAGCGCACCGGCGCCTTCGACTCGATGCAGACCCTGGCCCCGCCGGTCGGCCGCGGCTACGAGTACCTCACGGGCACCGGCTGGGACTGGGACGCCGAGCTCGCCGAACTGCCCGTCCTGCTGGCCGAGAAGATGCGGGCCCCGAGCGTCGAGGCGGGCCGCTACGACCTGGTCATCGACCCGACGAACCTCTGGCTGACCATCCACGAGTCGGTCGGCCACGCCACCGAGCTGGACCGCGCGCTCGGCTACGAGGCCGCCTACGCCGGCACCTCCTTCGCCACCTTCGACCAGCTCGGCTCGCTCAGGTACGGCTCCGAGCTGATGCACGTCACCGGTGACCGCACCGCCGAGCACGGGCTGTCCACCATCGGCTACGACGACGAGGGCGTGGCCACCCAGTCCTGGGACCTGGTCAGGGACGGCGTCCTGGTCGGCTACCAACTCGACCGCGGCATCGCCAGGTCGACGGGCTTCGAGCGCTCCAACGGCTGCGCCTTCGCCGACTCCCCCGCACACGTCCCGGTGCAGCGGATGGCCAACGTCTCACTGCGGCCGGCCGTCGACGGCCCGGACACCGAGGGCCTGTTCGCCCAGGTGGAGAACGGCCTGTACATCGTCGGCGACCGTTCGTGGTCGATCGACCAGCAGAGGTACAACTTCCAGTTCACCGGGCAGCGCGCCTACGCCATCAGGAACGGCGAACTCGCGGGCCAGGTCAAGGACTTCGCCTACCAGGCCACCACCACCGACTTCTGGGGCTCGATGGCGGCGGTCGGCGGCCCGCAGACCTACCGCCTCGGCGGCGCCTTCAACTGCGGCAAGGCGCAGCCCGGTCAGATCGCGGCGGTCAGTCACGGCTGCCCCTCGGCGCTGTTCCGCAACGTCAACGTGCTCAACACCCAGCAGGAGGCGGGTCACTGATGACCGCGATGCAGCCCCACGAACTCGTCGAGCTGGCGCTCGGCTTCTCCCGCGCCGACGGCTGCGTGGTGATCGCCGACGAGGAGTCCACCGCCAATCTGCGCTGGGCCGCCCCCGGGAACACCCCGGGGGGCGCGCTGACCACCAACGGCGTCACCCGCGGCCGCCGCCTCACCGTGATCTCCACCGTGGCCGGCGCCCAGGGCACCGCCTCCGGCGTGGTCTCCCGCGAGGCCGTCACCGCGCAGGAGGTGGAGGGCCTGGTGCGGGCCGCCGAGGAGGCCGCCCGCGCGGCCGGACCGGCCGAGGACGCCCAGCCGCTGATCGCCGACCAGCCGTCCTCGCCGGACTTCACCGAGCCGCCCGCGGTGACCTCCGTCGAGGTGTTCGACGCCTTCGGCCCGGCCCTCGGCGAGGCCTTCGCCCGCGCCGCCGCCCAGGGCCAGCTCCTGTACGGCTTCGCCCGGCACGAGATGACCTCCAGCTACCTGGGCAGCTCCACCGGCCTGCGGCTGCGCCACGACCAGCCCACCGGCATGGTCGAGATCAACGCCAAGACCGCCGACCTCTCCGGCTCCGCCTGGGTGGGCGCCTCCACCCGGGACTTCACCGACGTCGACGTCGACGCCCTGCACACCGAGCTGACCAGGCGGCTCGGCTGGGGCGCCCGCAAGGTGGAGCTGCCGGCCGGCCGGTACGAGGCGCTGCTGCCGCCCTCGGCCGTCGCCGACCTGCTGATCGTCCTCAACTGGTCCTCCGGCGGCCGGGACGCCCAGGAGGGCCGGACGGTCTTCTCCAAGCCCGGCGGGGGCACCCGGATCGGCGACAAGCTCAGCGGCCTGCCGCTGACGCTGCGCTCCGACCCGCGCGAGCCCGGCCTGGAGGCCGCGCCGTTCGTGCTCGCCCACTCCAGCGGCGGGGACTACTCGGTCTTCGACAACGGCCAGCCGATCGCCGCCACCGAGTGGATCCGCGACGGCGTGCTGAACGACCTGATCACCACCCGCCACGCGGCGGCCCTCACCGGCCTGCCGCTGCGCCCGGCGATCGACAACCTCGTGCTGGAGACGGCCGACCAGGAGTCGGCGCCGACCCTGGACGAGATGATCGCCCGCACCGAGCGCGGCCTGCTGCTCACCTGCCTCTGGTACATCCGCGAGGTGGACCCGGCGACGCTGCTGCTCACCGGACTCACCCGGGACGGCGTCTACCTGGTGGAGAACGGCGAGGTCGTCGGCGAGGTCAACAACTTCCGGTTCAACGAGTCCCCGGTGGACGTGCTGAACCGGATCACCGAGGTGGGCCGCACCGAACGCTGCCTGCCGCGCGAGTGGAGCGACAACGTCACCCGCACCGCTATGCCACCCGTGCGTGTCACGGACTTCAACATGAGTTCGGTCAGCCGGGCCTCTTAGCCACTGACCGACGGGGGATACGAGAGACATGATGGACGAGAAGCGCCTGGTCAGGACGAGCAAGATGCTGTCACGCATCCTGCGGCACGAGCCCGGGCTGGTGGGGATCACGCTGGACGGGGCCGGCTGGGTCCGGGTCGACGAGCTGCTCGACGCGCTCGCCGCCCGGGGCAGGCCGCTGACGCGGTCCGAGCTGGACCACGTCGTGGCGACCAACAACAAGCGCCGTTTCGGCTACTCGGCGGACGGTCTCTCGATCCGCGCCAACCAGGGCCACACGCTGGCGGTCGACCTCGGCCTGGCCGCCAGCGTGCCGCCGCCCGTGCTCTACCACGGCACCGCCGACCGGCACCTGGCGGCGATCTTCCGCGAGGGCCTGCGCCCGATGGCCCGCCAGGACGTCCACCTCTCGGCGGACACCGAGACGGCGACGAGGGTCGGCGCCCGGCACGGCCGTCCGGTGGTGCTGACCGTGAACGCGGCGGCGATGACGGCGGCCGGCCACGAGTTCCGGCTCAGCGAGAACGGGGTCTGGCTCACCGGCTCCGTCCCGCCGCAGTACCTCTCCCGGCGCTCGTAGCCGGCCGGGCCGCGCCCCGCGCCGGTGCCCGCGACCGAAGGGCCTGTCCGCTCCGCCGGACAGGCCCTTCGGTTACCCGACCGGGTGGGTCCGGCCCACCCGGTCTCGTCGCCGCACGTCCCCGGGCGTACCGTGAGGAGGCCGCGCGGCCAGGCGCGCGGGTGCGTGACGAGGGCGGTAGGACACATGGGCAAGAGCGAGGACGGCGGGCAGGTCTTCCGGATCACGGGGGCGCGCAGCAGCCTCACCGAGGACGTCCGGGGGCGCCAGCGCCGCTACGTCATCTCGATGCTGCTCCGCACGGTCTGCGTGCTGCTCGCCGTGGTGCTCTGGGACGTCCAGCGGGTGCTGGCGTTCGCCGCCCTCGTGGGCGCCGTGCTGCTGCCGTACTTCGCGGTGCTGATAGCCAACGCGGGCCGGGAGCGGGCACCGGGGCTGCCGAGCACCTTCGACATCCCGCTCGACACCCCGCTGATGCTCGGCCCCGGTGGCAGGGGTGGGGCGGGTGGGGCGGGTGCGAACACCGGTGCGGGAGAGGCGAAGGCCGTTCCCACCGATCCTTCACAGGACGTGGACTGACCGTCCGTTTCACGCCGGTTCACCCTCGTTCGGCTCAACGAAAGCTCAAAAGAAGCTCAGATTAATCATGCAAGACCTCCCCATTCGAGGGTGGTGGCGTGACATACTGCGTACGCGCTCCGCATCCCCCGTCGGAGCGACGGACCGACGCCGGGCGGCTCCCCCCGTGGCTGCCCGGCGTCGCCATGCCCGGATCCGGGCGGCCCGAGCGGCCGTGACAGACTGGCGGTGCAGACGTCACCCGCCAATCGTTGAGGACGGCCCGATGGACACCCCGCAGACGCCGATCTGCTCCGCCAAGGGCTGCCGGGCGGACGCCGGCTGGGTACTGGTGTGGAACAACCCCAAGCTGCACGCCCCGGACCGCCGCAAGACCTGGCTCGCCTGCGACGAGCACCGCGAGCACCTCTCCCAGTTCCTCGGGGTGCGCGGCTTCCTCAAGGAGGTCGTCGCCTTCGCCGACTGGACCCCCGAGGCCACCGAGGGCGCCGGGAACCCGGCCTAGCGACCTGACCGGACCCCCGCGGGCCTGGCCGGACCCCCGCGGGCCTGGCCGGACCCCCGCGGGCGCCTGGCCGGACCCCGGGCCCGCCGGTTGGGCCTCCAGGGAGGCCGGTCCGGCGCTAGCCGCCGATCGCGGACATCGGCCGCTCGGGCTGGAGGAACTCCGGATCGTCGATCCCCGCCCCGGCCTTCTTGCCCCACATCGCCGCCCGCCACAGCGCGGCCAGTTCGGCGTCGTCCGCGCCCGAGCGCAGCGCCGTGCGCAGGTCGGTCTCGCCGGTCGCGAACAGGCAGTTGCGCACCTGGCCGTCGGCGGTCAGCCGGGTGCGGTCGCAGGCCCGGCAGAACGGGCGGGTGACCGAGGCGATCACGCCCACCCGGCCCGGGCCGCCGTCCACCTGCCAGCGCTCGGCGGGTGCCGCGCCCCGGCGCGCGGACGGCTCCGGGGTGAGCGTGAAGCGGGCCCGCAGCAGGTCCAGGATCTCGGTCGCGGTGACCATCGAGGTACGGTCCCAGCCGTGCTGGGCGTCCAGCGGCATCTGCTCGATGAAGCGCAGCTCGTAGCCGCGCTCCAGGCACCAGCTCAGCAGGTCGGCCGCCTCCTGGTCGTTGACCCCGCGCATCAGCACCGCGTTGAGCTTCACCGGCGCCAGCCCGGCGGCCTCCGCCGCGGCCAGCCCGTCCAGCACGTCCTGGTGGCGGTGCCGGCGGGTGAGGGTGTGGAACACCTCGGGGTCGAGGGTGTCCAGCGAGACGTTGACCCGGTCGAGGCCGGCCTCGCGCAGCGCCGTCGCGGTGCGGGCCAGCCCGATGCCGTTGGTGGTCAGCGAGAGCTCCGGGCGCGGTTCCAGCTCCGAACAGGCGGCGACGACGGCGACCAGCCCGGGGCGCAGCAGCGGCTCGCCGCCGGTGAAGCGGACCTCCCGCACGCCCAGGTCCCGCACGGCGAGGGCGACCAGCCGGACGATCTCCTCGTCGGTGAGCAGGTCCGGCTTGGCGAGCCACTGCAGGCCCTCCTCCGGCATGCAGTAGGTGCAGCGCAGGTTGCACCGGTCCGTGAGCGAGACCCGCAGGTCGACGGCCTGTCGTCCGAAGGTGTCGAGCAGCACGTGCGTCCTTCCCCGAGATGCGGCCGGCCCGGCCACCGTCACGGCGGGCCGGGCCAGCATAGTCACCGCGGGACGGTCAGTGGGCGCCCAGCCCGGTCAGCGAGCGGACCTCCAGTTCAGCGTACTTCGCCGGGTCGGCACGTTCCCGGGACAGCAGCGTGCCGAGCCAGCCGGCCAGGAATCCGACCGGGATGGAGATCAGGCCGGGGTTCTCCAGCGGGAACCAGTGGAAGTCCGAGTGCGGGAAGAGCGAGGTCTTCGCACCGGAGACCACCGGGGAGAAGACCACCAGCGTCACCGAGGTGATCAGTCCGGCGTAGACCGAGCTGACCGCTCCGACGGTGGTGAAGCGCTTCCAGAACAGTGAGTAGAGCAGGGTGGGCAGGTTGGCCGAGGCGGCGACCGCGAAGGCCAGGGCCACCAGGGCGGCGGTGTTGAGCTTGTCCGCGAAGAGGCTGAGCACGATCGCCACCGCCCCGATCGCGACCGCGGCCCACTTCGCCGACAGCACCTCCTCCTTCTCGCTCGCCCTCCCGCGCCGGATCACGTTGGCGTAGAGGTCGTGCGCGAAGGAGGCCGAGGAGGCCAGCGTGAGCCCGGCGACCACGGCAAGGATGGTGGCGAAGGCGACCGCCGAGATCACCGCGAGCAGGATCGCGCCGCCGGTGGTCCCGGCGCCTCCGCCGAGCGCCTCGGCCAGCTGCGGCGCCGCGGTGTTGCCCGCCGCGTTCGCCGCCTTGATCGCCTTGGAGCCGACCAGCGCGGCCGCGCCGAAGCCGAGCGCCAGGGTCATCAGGTAGAAGACGCCGATGATGCCGATCGCCCAGAGCACCGACTTCCGGGCCGCCTTGGCGGTGGGCACGGTGTAGAAGCGGACCAGGATGTGCGGCAGGCCGGCGGTGCCGAGCACCAGCGCGATGCCCAGGCTGATGAAGTCGAGCTTGGCGGTGCCGCTGCCGTACTTCTGCCCCGGTTGGAGGAAGGCCTCGCCCTTGCCGCTCGCGCTCGCCGCCGCACCGAGCAGCTCGGAGGGGTTGAAGTGGTACTTGGCCAGCACCATGACGGTCATCAGCGCGGCGCCGGCGATCAACAGCACCGCCTTGACGATCTGCACCCAGGTGGTGCCCTTCATCCCTCCGATCACCACGTAGACGATCATCAGCGCGCCGACCCCGACGATGGTCCAGCGCTTGGCCGCGTTCCCCTCGGCACCGAGCAGCAGCGCGACCAGGGTGCCGGCGCCGACCATCTGGGCCAGCAGGTAGAAGATCGACACCACGATGGTGGAGACGCCCGCCGCGGTGCGCACCGGGCGCTGGCGCATCCGGAACGCGAGCACGTCCGCCATCGTGAAGCGACCGGAGTTGCGCAGCGGTTCGGCGATCAGCAGCAGCGCGACCAGCCAGGCGACCAGGAAGCCGATCGAGTAGAGGAAGCCGTCGTAGCCGCTGAGCGCGATGGTCCCGGCGATGCCGAGGAAGGAGGCGGCGGACATGTAGTCGCCGGAGATGGCCAGGCCGTTCTGGAAGCCGGTGAAGCCGCGGCCGCCGGCGTAGAAGTCGGAGGCGCTCCTGGTCTGCCGTCCGGCCCAGACGGTGATGCCGAGGGTGGCCAGGACGAAGACGCCGAACAGGGCCATCGTCAGGCCGCGGTGCTCGGTGGCGGAGCTGGCGAGGAGAGTCATTCGGCGGACTCCCGGGGGGCGTGGACGACGGCGCCGTGCGCCCCGCGGATCGCCGCGGCGGACGGGTCGATCCGCCGGTCCGCGTAGCGGGCGTACCAGGCGGCGATCGCGAAGGTGGTCGCGAACTGCAGCAGCCCGAGCACCAGGGCCACGTTGACGTGCCCGAGGACCTTGGTGCGCATCAGTCCCGGGGCGTAGCAGGAGAGCAGCACGTAGAGCAGGTACCAGAGCACGAAACCGATGGTGACCGGGAAGGCGAAGCTCCGGAACGAGCGCCGCAGGCTTCGGAACTCCTCGCTGTCGTCGATGAGTTGAGCCTCCGTGACGGCGGTGCTGAGCGGCGGCGAATCCACGCTGTCTCCTCACTCCTTCGGCGTATTTGTCGCACTGGCGGAACGATCGGACGTGAGGGGCGTCACACGTCTGGCGCCGCGCAATGCTAGGAGCGTCCTGCCCGCCCCGAAAGGGGTTGACCGCGATCAGTCGACCGTTCACCCCCTCGCACCATCCGATTGGCCGAAAAACAGCCCATCCCAGCGACACGCCGCACCGAACCCGGCCCCGGACGCCGTCCCCGACCTCCGCCGGGAACGGCACCGGCCCGTGCCGCACCCCGAACGGGGCGGCACGGGCCGGTGCCGGAAGGCCGACGCCTCAGAACGCGATGCGCACCTTGAGGGCCGAGCGGTCGTCCATCGCGCGGTAGCCGTCCGGAACTCCGTCCAGGCCGACGGTGCGGTCGAAGACCAGGCCCGGCTCGATGGCGCCCGAGAGCACGTCCGGAAGCAGCTCGGGGATGTACGCGCGGGCCGGGGCCACGCCACCGTTCAACGAAACGTTCCGACCGAACATCTGGCCGATGTCGACGCCCGCGCTGCCGCCGTGCGGCACCCCGACGTAGCCCACCGCGCCGCCGTCCCGGGTGATCGAGACGGCCGTCCGCATCGACTCCTCGGTGCCGACCGCCTCCAGCACCGCGTGCGCCCCCTGACCGCCGGTCAGCTCCTTCACCGCCTCGACCGCGGCCTCGCCGCGCTCCGCCACCACGTCCGTCGCGCCGAAGCGACGGGCCAGCTCGGTGCGGGCCTCGTGCCGGCCCAGCGCGATGATCCGGCCCGCGCCCAGCCGGTGCGCCGCCAGGACGCCGCACAGGCCCACCGCACCGTCGCCGACCACCGCGACCGTCGCCCCCGGCCGCACCCGCGCGGAGACCGCCGCGTGGTGCCCGGTCGACATCACGTCGGACAGTGCCAGCAGCCCGGGCAGCAGCTTCTCGTCGCCCGCCGCCTCCTTGGGCAGCTTCACCAGCGTCCCGTCCGCGAACGGCACCCGCACCGCCTCGCCCTGGCCGCCGTCCGAACCGACCTGCCCCCAGAACCCGCCGTGCGGACAGGAGGTCTGCAGCCCTTCGAGACAGAAGTCACACGTCCCGTCCGACCAGACGAACGGCGCCACCACCAGGTCGCCCTTGGCGAAGCCGCGCACCTCGGCGCCGGCCTCCTCGACCACGCCCAGGAACTCGTGCCCGATCCGCTGCCCGGCCACCCGCTGCGCCACCCCGCGGTAGGCCCACAGGTCGCTGCCGCAGATGCAGGCGTTCACCACCCGGAGCACCACGTCCGTCGGGTGCTGGATCACCGGGTCCGGGACCTCTTCGATCCGGATGTCGTTGGGGCCGTGAATCACGGTGGCACGCATGCGCTGTTCCTTAGCTGAAACGATCTCGACCAGATGTACGACACCCCCGCCGACCACTCTATTCCGGCCGGTCGGTCGGAACATTCCGGCCGGAGACCCCGCCCCGCCCCTTATCCTGTTGCACCATGCACCCGATCCAGCCCGAGACCCACGGAGCGCCGCGGACCGCACCGGTCCCCGCGCAGCGCTCCGCCGCCCCCACCGGGGGCTTCGCGGTCGTCGACGTCGAGACCACCGGTCTCGGCCGCTCGGACCGCGTCATCTCGGCGGGCGTCTACCAGCTCGACCCGGACGGCGACGTCGTCGACCACTGGTACACCCTGGTCAACCCCGAACGGGACCCGGGACCGGTCTGGATCCACGGCCTGACCGCCGAACTGCTCGCCACCGCCCCGACCTTCCCGCAGATCGCCGACGAGTTCGCCGCCCGTCTGCGCGGACGCGTCCTGGTCGCGCACAACGCGCTCTTCGACTGGAACATGATCTCCCGCGAGTTCTCCCGGGCCGGCCTGCACGCCCCGGTCCAGCAGCGGCTGTGCACCATGGTCCTCTCCCGCGACCTGCGCCTGCCGCTGCCCAACGGCAAGCTGTCCTCGCTCGCCGCCCACTTCGGCGTCCGGCAGCGCCACGCCCACAACGCCCTGGACGACGCCCGGGTGCTCGCCGAGGCCTTCCGGCCCAGCCTGCACCTCGCCCGCGACGGCGGCGTGCCGCTGCCGCTCCAGAACTGCGTCGCGGTCACCGACCTCGGCGAGGAGGAGCCGGCCTCCCCGGCCCGCAGCACCTGGACCGGCTCCACCTACCGCCAGGCCAAGAAGCGCCCGCCCTGCCCGTACCCCAACCCGGGGCGTTGGGAGGACGGCAGGCCGCTGGTCCAGGGCATGCGGGTGGCCATCACCGGCGACACCGCCACCGACCGCGAGGTCCTGGAGGACCGCGCGGTCGAGGCCGGCCTGCACATCGCCACCTCTGTGAGCCGCCTCACCAGCCTGCTGGTCACCAACGAGCCGGACAGCTGGAGCGGCAAGGCCCGCAGGGCCCGCGAGGTCGGCACCCCCGTCGTCGGCGAGGACGCCTTCCTCCAGTTGCTGCGCGAGGTCGCCCCGCACCCCGGTGCGTGAGCCGCTTGTGAGGTCGGCGTACGGTTCCCATGTGTACCGTTTTCTGCTGACCCGACAGTGGCTGATCACCATGCTGGTCGCGCTGCTGCTGATCCCCGCGACGATCAAGCTGGGCTTCTGGCAGCTGCACCGCCACGAGGCACGGGTCGCCCGGAACGAGCTGATCGGCCAGGCCCTCACGGCCGCGCCGGTCCCGTACGACACCCTGTCGCCGACCCCCGGCTTCGCGGTCCCCAAGGACCTCACCTGGCGCGCGACGACCGCCACCGGACAGTACGACCCGGCACACGAGTTCGTGGTCCGCAAGCGGACCGACTCCAGCGGCACCATCGGCTACTTCGTGGTGACCCCGTTCCTGCTCGCCGACGGCAAGGGCACCGTCCTGGTCAACCGCGGCTGGGTCGCCTCCGGCGTCGGCGCCACCGAGTACCCCCCCGTCCCGGCCGCCCCCACCGGCGAGGTCTCCCTCACCGGCCGCCTGCGCGCCGAGGAGACCTACGGCGCCAGCGGCATCAAGGACCGCGCCGGCCTGCCCGACCGCCAGTTCAACCTGATCAACACCGACGAGCAGGCCAGGCGGACCGGCGCCCCGCTCCTCGGCGGCTACCTCGAACTCACCGGCACCACCCCGGCCCCGGCCGACCAGCCCCAGCTGATCCCCGAGCCCAACCACTCCGACATCGGCCCGCACATGGCCTACGCCATCCAGTGGTGGCTGTTCACCGCGATGATCCCGGTCGGCGTCTGGGTCCTCGCCCGCCGCGAGGCCAAGGAGCGCGCCAAGCAGGCCGCCGAGGCCGAGGTCCCGCTCGACGCCGTCCCCGCCGGGAGCGTGTCCCAGAGCGTGTCCTAGAGCACGTCGTCCAGCTCGCGCAGCAACCGCGCCTTCGCCCGCGCGCCCACCACCGACCGCACCGGCTGCCCGTCCCGGAACACCATCAGCGTCGGCATCGACAGCACCGCGTACGCCGCCTGCGTCCGTGGGTTGTGGTCCACGTCCAGGCTCACCACCCGCAGCCGGTGCGCCTCCTCCCGCGCGATGTCCGCCAGCACCGGCGCCATCATCCGGCACGGCGGGCACCAGTCCGCCGTGAAGTCCACCAGCACCGGCCCCTCGGCCCCCAGCACCTCCGCGGCGAACGTGTCGTCCGTCACCGCGGGCACACCCGTGATCTCCACCACCGTCTACTCCTTCACCAGTTCGCAAAGAGGCGGTTCCTCGACGGCGGCCA
This sequence comes from Kitasatospora sp. NPDC005856, assembly GCF_040629945.1. Lineage (NCBI taxonomy): Bacteria > Bacillati > Actinomycetota > Actinomycetes > Kitasatosporales > Streptomycetaceae > Kitasatospora > Kitasatospora sp. NPDC005856. The sequence continues at coordinate 33,907 of NZ_JBEXWT010000094.1, forward strand.
GCTCGTCCCGGGCCCGCACGGCCCGATCGAACTGCTCCGCCACCTGCGCCCGCACGTCCTGGAGCCGGGCGATGCACGCGTCCAGCTCCCCCAGCTTCCGCCGGTACACCTCCAGGGAGGCCGGGCACGAGTCCCCCTCCGGGTGCCCCGCCCGCAGGCACTCCACGAACGGCCTGGTCTCCTCCAGCCCGAACCCGAAGTCCTGCAGCATCCGGATCTCCCGCAGCAGCCGCAGGTCCGCCTCGTCGTACGCCCGGTACCCGTTGCCCGCCCGCCGGGCCGGCAACAGTCCCAACTGCTCGTAGTACCGCAACGCCCGCGTGGTCGTCCCCGCCCGCTCCGCCAACTCCCCGATCCGCACGCCGAACCACTCCTCCCGCACTTCCGGCAACGACCGTAAACCTTCCCCCTGGCGTCAACGCCAGCCCCGGTCCGGGGGGGGGGGGGGGCCCCCCCGGGGGGGGGGGGCCCCCCCCCCCCCACACCCCCCCGCCCCCCGCGCCGCCGCGCGGGCCCCGGGGAGGGGGGGGAAAT
>NZ_JBEXWT010000095.1:0-34226 GCF_040629945.1 Kitasatospora sp. NPDC005856
ATGGTACTGCAGGGGGGACCCTGTGGGAGAGTAGGACGCCGCCGAACAATTATTCAGAAGAACCCCCATCCGGTTTCCGGATGGGGGTTCTTCGCATTTCCGGACCATCTCACCTGCTGGTGTCACTGTGTCTACCAGCAGGTGGTCCTAGGTCCACCCCGGGATTGGGGTGCCATGGCCAGTGTGGGTGGCGCACGGTTCGTGAACACTGATGGAGGAGGATCGGTACCGGCATCAGGAGTTCCCGTGACAACAGTGAGTCGTACGAGCGGCACGTCCGTACGTGCGCAGGCCCGGGCCGCGTTCGCGGCCGGCGGCGAGGGCCTGACGCGACTGGTCGTGGTGGTGCTGACGGCGGTGCCGGGGTTCGTGCTGCCGGTGGCGGCGGCCGTTCTCTCGGGGGCGACCGCGGCCCAGATCCTCCAGAACTACTCCCCGGGGATCCTCGTCTCGCTGCTGGTGGCGGCGTTCGTCGGTTCCGTGGTCGCCGCCCTCCTCGTCCGGAGCGTCGCCGCCCGTACCCGTGGACAGCTGGAGCGCTGGTTCGGCATACGGTTGCCGTCCACCTACGAGCCGCGTCCGGAGCTGGAGTTGGACGGCCGCGGGCACTGGTGGACGGGGTACACGTACCACCGCTCGCGGACGGTGGCGAAGTACGCGCAGATCGTCCACTGGGGCCTGCGGGACCGGACCACGCGCGCCGAGTTGCTCTGGATGCTGGTGAACCCGCTCCTCGTGGCGGGCCTGGTCGGCCCGGTGGCGGTCCTGCTCGGGCTGGGCGTCGGCTCCACCCTGGGCTCGCCGGTGCCGGCGGACGACTTCGGCCCGCTGAGCGGCCGGATGGCCTCCGTCCTGCTGAGCATCGCGTTCGGAGCCGCCATGGTCGTCGTCGGCGTACTCGTGGCACCGTTCGTGCTGCGGATGTACGCGGAGGCGGCCCGCCGGGTGCTGGATCAGGACGGCCGGGCGACACGCGCCCAGCTGACCAGGCGGGTCGTCGAGTTGACCGAGACGCGGGCGGACGCCGCGGGCAGCCAGGCGGCCGAGCTGCGGCGGATCGAGCGGGACCTGCACGACGGTGCCCAGGCGCGACTGGTCGCGATCGGCATGACGCTCGGCACCATCGAGCACCTGATGGACACCGACCAGGAGGCCGCGCGGGAGCTCCTGGCCGAGGCCCGTCAGTCCTCGGCCAGGGCCCTCCAGGAGCTGCGGGACCTGGTGCGAGGCATCCACCCGCCGGTACTCGCCGAGCGCGGACTCGGCGATGCCGTCCGGGCCCTCGCGCTGGACAGCGCGCTGCCGACCGAGGTGTGCGTGAGCCTGCCGGACCGTCCGCCGGCGCCGGTGGAGGCCGCGGTGTACTTCAGCATCTGCGAGCTGCTGGCCAACGCGGCCAAGCACTCGGGGGCGGAGCAGGTCTGGGTGGACATCCTCTACCGGGCCGGCTTCCTGCGGATCACGGTGACGGACGACGGGATGGGGGTGGCCGACCCTGCGCGGGGGACCGGACTGCGTGGCATCGAGAAGCGATTGGGTACCTTCGACGGTGTCCTCTCCATCGACAGCACGTCGGGCGGACCCACCACCATCACCTTGGAGTTGCCGTGCGAGTTGTCCTCGCCGAGGACCTCTACCTCCTTCGCGAAGGCCTGATCCGGCTGCTGGAAGCGCACGGATTCACCATCGCCGCGGCAGTGGAGACCGGTCCCGAGCTGTTGGAGGCGCTTCTGACCCACCGGCCGGACGTGGCCGTGGTCGACGTCCGGCTGCCCCCGACCCTCACCGACGAGGGCCTGCAGGCCGCGCTCAAGGCGCGGCGGGAGATCCAGGGCCTGCCGGTGCTGGTGCTGTCGCAGCACGTCCAGCAGCTCTACGCGCGGGAGTTGCTGGCCGACGGCACCGGGGGGATCGGCTACCTGCTGAAGGACCGGGTGTTCAACGCCGGGCAGTTCATCGACGCGGTCCGCCGGGTGGCGGCGGGCGGTACGGCGATGGACCCGGACGTGATCGCCAAGCTGATGGAGACCACCTCACGCAGGCCCGGTCCGTTGCTGCGGCTGTCCCCGCGGGAGCGCGAGGTGCTGGAACTGATGGCCGAGGGCTGTTCCAACTCGGCGATCGCCGCCCGGCTGTCGGTGAGCGACGGTGCGGTGGCCAAGCACATCGCCAACATCTTCGGCAAGCTCGAACTCGCCCCCGACGAGGACGCCAACCGCCGGGTGCTGGCCGTCCTGGCCTACCTCAACGGCACGGCGGGGCGGACCCGCTGACGGTCCGGCCGACCTCCGGTGCTGCTCCGCGGAGTGCCGCGGCCCGGCCCCGGCGGCCGCCCTGTGACACCCCAGGCTGTGGAAACGCTTAAACATGCGTACGAGTAAACTCCGGTGGGCCGAGTCCGGAGGTTGCTCAGCCGTCCGGCGGCCCGACGAACGGGACCCGGCAGCCGAGGCACTGTACGGCAGCGGCCGACATCCAGGGGTTGATAGACGTAATGGCACGCCCAACGCTCACCAAGGCCCATCGCGGCCTGCTCGGCCTGGTCGCGGCCGGTGCCTGCATCATCTCGGGCATCGGTTTCGCGGGCTCGTACAACGCGGTGCGCGAGCTGGCCGAGCAGAAGGGCTTCGGCGCCTTCTCCTACGCCTTCCCGATCGGCGTGGACGCCGGCATCGTCGTGCTCCTCGCGCTCGACCTGGTGCTGACCTGGCTGCGGATACCCTTCCCGATGCTGCGGCAGACCGCGTGGCTGCTGACCGTCGCCACCATCGCCTTCAACGCGGCCGCGTCCTGGGGCGACCCGCTCGGCATGGGGATGCACGCCGTCATTCCGGTGCTCTTCGTCGTCGTGGTCGAGGCCTCGCGGCACGCGGTCGGCCGAATAGCGGCGATCACGGCGGACCGCCACATGGAGTCGGTCCGGGTGATGCGCTGGCTCCTCTCGCCGGTGCCGACCTTCCGGCTCTGGCGGCGGATGAAGCTCTGGGAGCTCCGCTCCTACGACGAGGTCATCCGACTGGAACAGAACCGTCTGGTCTACCGGGCGCAGCTGCGCTTCCGGTACGGCCGTGGCTGGCGCCGCTCGGCGCCGATCCAGGCGCTGCTGCCGCTCAAGCTCGCCAAGTTCGGCGTGCCGCTGGACCCGTCGCTGCTCGACCGGCTGGACGACGAGGGCCGTGAGCGCGAGGCCCCGGAGGTGCTGACGGAGCAGGAGACCCAGGGGATAGCCGGCCAGGAGAACCGCGCCACCGCGGCCATCGCCCCGCTCGCCGGGACCGACGTCCAGCAGGCCCAGCGCCCGCAGCAGTCCCAGCACCTCCAGCAGGCACCGCAGGCCGTCCAGCAGGCCGCGCCGCAGGTCCAGCAGGCTCAGGAGGTCCAGGCCGAACAGGCTGTGGGCCAGCCCGAACAGGCTGTGGCACAGGCACAGGCACAGGCACCCGCGGCCGTCGCGCCGCTGTCCGCCGAGGTCGCCGCACCGATGCTCGCGAAGCTGGCCGCCGTCCGGCTGCGGGCCGCCCAGGAACCGGAGGAGCCGACGGACGCCGGCCCGCAGCCGCGCGGCGAGGAGCTGAACGTCTGGACCGAGCGCCCGGTCCGCACCACCGGCCACCCGGCCGACGCCGGCCCGGGTGGGCGGGTGCCCGGCCAGGCCTCGCCCTGGTTCAAGCCCCCGCGCCCGGTCGCGGAGGAGCCCGCGGCCGCGGCTGCCGCCTCCGCTGACGCTCCCGAGCCCGGCCCGCAGGCCCAGCCTCCGGTCGGCCCCCAGCCCCAGGTCGGTCCCCAGCTCCAGCCCCAGCCCGAGCAGCTCGCCGACTTCGACCAGTCGGTCCCGGCCGAGGAGTCCGTCCACGCGGAGCAGCCCGCCTTCCCGTCGGCGCCCGCGCGCCTCGACCCGGACGTCGCCTACGAGGCGCTGGTCTCGTACATCGACAGCCACGGTCACCAGCCCGACCCCCAGCGCCTCGCCGACTGGCTGACCAGGGAGTTCGGTGTCGCCGGCAAGGGCTCGGACGGTTCGGTCCACCCCAAGGAGGTCGCCGAGCTCTTCCCGGAGCTGCGCGACCGCTACGTCGCCGCCGGACGGGACTGACCACGGTCGCCGCCGTCCGGCGCCCGGTCGGACCATTGACGGCCGATCCCGCCGGAGCTACCTTCGCCTCAACAAACTGTTGAAGCTCTGGTTCGGCATGGAGGCGTGCGGATGACACGGATCGGGGTCGACGGAAACGGGCCGACGGACGGGGCCTCCTTCTCCACCGCGGCCAGGGCGGCCGTGGAGGCGCTGCTCGCCCCCGTCGACGCCGATCTGGCGCACCGTTACCCGGGCGAACCCGGGACCAGGCAGCCGGTGCACACCGTCTACGTCCCGGCCGACGCCTTCGGTGCCGACACCGTGCGGGAGTGGGGTCGCCGGGCCCTGGAGGCCTTCGACCGGCACGCCGCCACCCCCGCCGAACTGGCCCGCGCCCTCGGCGTCGCGGACGACGAGCTGCTCGCCGACGTGCACGCCCGGGTCCGCGCCAAGCTGGAGCGCGAGCCGATCGAGGACCTGCGGATCGACTTCGAGGACGGCTACGGTCCCCGCCCGGACGCCGAGGAGGACGCGGCCGCCGTCCGCGCCGCCGAGCTGGTCGCCGCGGCGGTGGCCGAGGGCGGCGCCCCGCCGTACCTCGGCATCCGGATCAAGTGCATGGAGGCCGCCGTCCGGGCCCGCGGCATCCGCACCCTGGAGCTGTTCCTGGCCACCCTGCTGGCCGACGGAGGGCTGCCGGCCGGTCTGGTCCTGACCCTGCCCAAGGTGACCTACGCCGAGCAGGTCACCGCGCTGGTCCGGCTGCTGGAGGACTTCGAGGGCCGGGCCGGGCTGCCCGCCGGCCGGATCGGCTTCGAGATCCAGATCGAGACCACCCAGGCGATCCTCGGCCCGGACGGCCGGGCCACCGTCGCCCGGATGATCGAGGCCGCCGAGGGGCGCGCCACCGGCCTGCACTACGGGACCTTCGACTACAGCGCCGCCTGCGGCGTCAGCGCGGCCCACCAGAGCATGGACCACCCGGTCGCCGACCACGCCAAGGCGGTCATGCAGGTGGCGGCCGCGGGCACCGGGGTGCGGCTCTCCGACGGCTCGACCAACGTCGTCCCGACCGGCTCCACCGAGCAGGTGCACGCCGCCTGGAAGCTCCACCACGGCCTGGTCCGCCGCTCGCTGGCCCGCGCCTACTACCAGGGCTGGGACATGCACCCGGCGCACCTGCCCACCCGCTACGTCGCGGTCTACTCCTTCTACCGCGAGGGCCTGGTGGCCGCGGCCGCCAGGCTGGCCGCGTACCTCGCAAAGGCGGGCGGCGACGTGATGGACGAGCCGGCCACCGCCCGGGCGCTGAGCGGCTACCTGCTGCGCGGCCTGGACTGCGGAGCCGTCGACCTCGCCGAGGTCACCGCGCTGACCGGCCTGGGCCGCGAGCGGCTGAACGCCCTGGCCGGGCGCTGACCCGTCCGCGGCCGGCGGCCGCCGGCCGCCGGCCGACGGTCGGCCCCGGCCGCTGATCCTCCCGTCGTGCGCCAACTAGGCTGACGGTGCCGCCCCGGTGCCCCGGGGTGCGCGCCGTCAGCCTTCGCCGTCCTCGGGAGGACCGCCACACCATGTCCGCCACGCCGGAGCCCACCGCCAGGCCGTACCTCACCATCCGGCGGGCCGGCAGCCACGAGACCGAGATCAAGAAGTCCCGGTTCATCTGTCACCTCGCGCGGGTCGCCGACGAGGAGGAGGCGCAGGCCTTCATCGCCGGCATCCGCAAGCAGTACTGGGACGCCCGGCACAACTGCACCGCCTTCGTGGTCGGCGACGAGCAGCGCCGCGAGCGCTCCAGCGACGACGGCGAACCCGGCGGCACCGCCGGGGTGCCGATGCTGGAGGTGCTGCGCCGGCGCGGGCTGACCGACACCGTCGCCGTGGTCACCCGGTACTTCGGCGGGATCAAGCTCGGTGCGGGCGGTCTGGTGCGGGCGTACGGCAACGCGGTGTCGGCGGCGGTGGACGAGATCGGCCTGTTGGAGCGCCGACCGGTGGCGCTGCTCGCGGTGACGGTGGACCACGTCCGGGCCGGGCGGGTGGAGAACGACCTGCGGGCGGCGGGGTACGCGGTGAGCGATCTGGCCTACGAGGCCACCGGGGTGCGGATCGAGGTGGGCGTGCCGGAACCGGACGTGGCGGACTTCCACACCTGGCTGGCCGAGGCGACCGGTGGCACCGCGGTGGCGGTCCCGGCCGGCCGCACCTACGTCGAGGTGCCGGTCTGAGAGGCACCGGTCGGACTGACACCTCTCCGAGAGGTGCCGGTCCGACCGCGGGGCGGGTGGCACCTCGTGGGGGCAGGGGGGCGGACGGTCCGTGGGACGGCTCCTCGGACGGCTCGTGACCGGCCGTTTCCGGTAGCCCAGGCCTTGCGCCACGCGGAAGATCGCTTGAGCAGATTCACCCGAACGTAGTGTCGTTGCCCGGAGTTGGAACTTCCGCTCCGGGCCGTGGCGTTTCCTGGGCAAGGTTCCGGCAGAACCGGACGAAACCATCGATGGAGGACACAGGACCCCACCCCGCACCACGGAGGTATGCGCATGACCTCAGACCGCTCGACCTCGAACCGTCCGACCTCGTACCACTCCGCTTCGAACCATCCGGATTCGAACCACCCGACTCCGAACCACCCGATCGCCAACCGCCCCGCCCTGAACCGCGTCCGCTCGCACGCCGCCGCCGACCTGCCCGGCCCCCGCGGTCCCGCGACGCCCTACCGGATGACGGTCACCACGCTCCTCGGGCACGCCGAGGCCGTCGCCCTGGCCGACGAGCAGCTGGCCTCCTGGCTGAAGCAGGAGGGGTACGAGGAGCCCCCACCGGCCCACCGCGCCCTCGCCGGGCAGAGCGCCGAACCGGTTTCCACCGCCGAGCGCCTCCGCCTGGGCGAGCGCGTCCTGCTCGACCGGGACCAGGGTCCGCTGCGCGGAGACCCGGGCGCCGGCCGCTACGACCGCCGCCGGCTGCGCACCCCGGCCCCGCACGGTACCCAGCAGCTCACCCTCACCGTGGCCACCGCGGCGGACGGCCCCACCTGGGTCCGGCTGGAGGCCGAGACGCACAGCACCGGCAGCGGCGTGCGCACCCCGTGCCGGGTGCCGGTGCCCGAACTCGTCCGCTCGCTCCTCCCGCTGCTCGACGCCACCGACGGCCCGTCCGCCGTCCGCTCCGCTCCCCGGGTGATCACGGCCGACGAGGTCGACGCGTTGATCGACGAGCTGTGCGACCCCGAGCGCAGGCTGCCCACCGTGGTGGCCAGCGTCCCGGTGAACCTCCCGCTCGATCGCTGGGTGGAGGACGTGGTGGCGCCGCTCTGCCAGCAACTGCCCGGCCTCGCCACCACCTATGTGCTGGACCCCGGCGCCCGCACCGGGTTCAACGTCGCACTGGAGTTCCACACCGTCTACGGCGGGGCGGTGCGCACCTACCTGCCCGAGGTCGACCCGGCCTCCCGGCAGGACAGCGTCCGACATCCGGTGCTCGCCCGGGGCCGAATAGAGGAGGACCCGCGCCGCGCCGCCGGGCTGCTCGCCCGCGAGCCGCGCCGCCTGGCCGCGGACCAGCCGCTGCCACCGCCGCTGGCGGCCGTCCCGGTGCTGCGCGTCCCGCCGCCGCAGCTCCGCCAGTCCGCGGAGCAATCTGCGGATCAGGCCGTGGAACAGGTCGCGGAGCAGGCCGTCGAGCGGGCAGCCGAGCCGACTGGGCGGACGGCCGGGCACGCCGTCGAGCCGGCCGTCGAACGGACCGCCCCGTACCAGGGCGCCGAACTGGCGGCGCTCGTCCACGAGGAGCAGCAGGACCGGGCAGAGCAGCAGGCCCGGGCCGACGAGTTGGAGCGGGTCCGGCACACCCTGCGCCTGGAACGCCGCGAACACCGGGAACGGGGCCAGGGCCGGGAGGGCCGTGACGGCCGGGACATCCGGGAGGGCCGCCTCCGCGCCGGAGCCCGCGCCCTGACCGGACGCCACTGTGTCGTCCCCGGCAGCGGGTCGGCCGCCGGGCCGCATTCCGCCGTCCAGCCCCCCGACCGCCGTGGCACGCCCGAGACCTTCTCCGAACTCATGGCCAGACTGGGCGAGTTCCCGCTGGTGACCTTCACCGGCGACCAGAAGGTCGCGCTGGCGCTGGACGAGCTGCAGTGCGCCGGTGCGGGCTGGGTCCGGCTCGCCTGGGAGGGGCTGACCGCTCTGCAGGAGTACGCCGAAGCGGCCGTGCGCGGTGCGGCCGGCGGGGACTTCAAGCAGTGGTGCGAGCGCACTCCCGAGGGCTGTCACCGCTTCCCGCCCCGCAAGGCGGTCCGCGGGGAGTCCCGGACGGTGTTCAGCCACACCAAGTGGAAGCGCGAGCGGATGCTGCCGGTGCCGGAATGCGTCGACTCCTCCCGGCGCGCGTTCATGGGCGCGCACCTGCGGATCGGCGGCGGCCGCACCGCGCCCCGGCTGCACTACCTGGACGACTGCTCCGGCAGCGGCCGGATCTACGTCGGTTACATCGGGCTGCACCTGACCAACACCCGGACCAACTGAGCGGCTTGGCTGACCGCTGCGCCCGTTCGGGGGACAATGTCCGGCAGCGGCGGGTCCACAGGTTCGCCGATCGCCCAGGGCAGGCGCCGGACGAGCATGGGGGAACGACGACCGATGCAGTACTCAGCAGACGGCCGGTCCGACGGACCCGTCACCGTCCGGTTCCCCCGGCCGGGCTTCCTCGCCTCGGTCTTCCGCGACCTCGGAGCCGAGGAGGAGCGGGAGCCGGACGGCGCCGTCACCGGCGGCCCCAGCGGCGCGGCCGGTGACGGCCCGTCCGGCGACGGCCCGACAGGAGGCAGTTCCACCGGTACCGGCCCCACCACTACCGGTCCCGCCGGAGCCGGCCCCACCACTACCGGTCCCGCCGGAGCCGGCCCGTCCGCCTCGGAACCCGCCGACCGGGGAACCGGCCCCGACGGCCAGGAACCCGGCCACGTCCGCCCCGGCGCGGCCGACCCGGACGAGGCCGTGGCGGCGCACGCCCGGGCCGCCGCCCTGACCCACCACCGCACGCTCGCCGTCCAGGCCGAGCACGACCGGCTGGCCGACCTGTTGCGGCGGGCCGCGCTGCCCGTCTCGGCCATGGACTTCGAGAGCCAGCTCCGCCGCTACCAGCCCCGCCCCTACCCGGCCGACGGCCCCGGAGCCACCGAGGACGCCGAGCCCCGCTGGGAGGACTTCGCCCCCGCCGAGCCGCCCGCGGCCGACCCGGACAGCGGCCCGTCCCGCCGGCTGCTCGACTCCGGCTACCAGCGCGAGCTGGCGCAGGCCCGGCTCACCCACCAGCGCGCCCTGCGCGAGTGGCGCACCCGCCGGGCCGAGGCCGGCAGCCCGGCCGCCGACGAGTCCCGGCGCGCCCACGAGGCGGCCGAGGAGGCCCGCGCCCGCGCCGTGCGCGAGTACAACGAGAGCCTGGAGGAGTGCCGGCGGGCCTACCGGCTGGCCGAGCCGGCCGCGGTGGAATCGCTGCTGGAACGGGCGCTGGCCGCCGCCGAGACCGCCACCCAGGACCTGCCCGCACCCTGCCGGGCGGTCTTCCGCCCGCTCACCCGCACCGCCGTGCTGGACCTCGACCTGCCGCCGCTCGACCTGGTGCCCTCGCTCACCGGCTACCGGCTCGCCCCGGACGGCGACATCCTCACGGTGCCGCGTCCGCCCGCGGACCGGGCCACCGACTACCTGCGGCTGGTCGCCCGGCTCGCCCTGCGCGCCCTCCAGGCCGCCGACGCCGTCGACACCGACGAGATACTCGCCGGCGTCGTCCTCAACGGCTGGCTGCGCGATCCCGCCACGGCCGAGCCGCTCTGCCTGGTCAGCGTGGACGCCGACCGCGACGCACTGGCCCGCACCCGGCTGCTGCCGCCGGGCACCCCGTACGAGGAACGCGACGACGAGGGCGTCTACGCCGACGCCGAGCAGGACGAGGCCCTGGTGCGGCTGCGCCAGCTCGGCGCCGCCGTCACCCCGGACCCGTACGACCGGACCGGTGTCCAGCCGGCCGCCCAGGCCGGGGCCACCGTTCCGGCCGCCTCCGACCTGTCCGCCAACGAGTTCGCCCAGCTGGTGCGGGACCTGCTGACCCGGGGCGGGATCGCGCGGTGGAGCGTCCGGCTCCGCGGCCCGGCCGGGCTGGTCGCCACCGGCGAGGGCGCCCCCGGGAGCGCGTTGCCCGGCCGCTGGGTGGTCTGGGCCTCCCGGGACACCGGGTCGATCGGGGCCGAGCAGATCGAGACGCTGGCCGAGGCGGTCGGGGAGGAGTCCGCCGAGCGCGGTCTCCGGCTGACCACCGGCCGGTTCACCGAGGAGGTGCTGGACCTCACCGCCGGGGAGAACCACCGCCACATCCACCTGATCGACGGCGACGGCGTCCGCGAACTCGCCCACACCCACCTCGGCCTGCCGCTCGCCACCGGCGGCTGACGGGCCCCTCGCCCGGCGGGCGGCCTCACTCGGACAGCCCACCCGGCGACCCGTCCGGCGGGTGCCCGGACGGGCCCGGGCCGAGGCTGGGGGAACGGCACCCGGTCGGGCCCCGGCACCCCGGGTGATCACCGCCGAACGGGCGTCCGGTACGGTCGGCGGTCGGCCCGGTCACGGGCGGATCCCAGGGGGAGAGGAATGGGCAGAACGCTCGGCGGACCACCCGGCGACGGCCCCGGCCACCAGGCCGGAACCGGAACGGAGTCGGCCCGATGACCGCGGTACTGGTCGCCGCCGCGGCGTTCCTGATGACCCTGATCGGCGGTTTCGTCGCCCAGCGCACCCGCGACCGCCGCCACCTGGTGCTCGGCTTCGCCGCCGGACTGATGCTCGGCGTCGTCGCCTTCGACCTGCTGCCGGAGGCGATCCACCAGGCGCCGGGCGAAGTCCACGGTGTCCCGCAGGCGCTGCTGATGTTCGCGGCCGGCTTCCTCACCATCCACGTGGTCGAGCGTGCGGTCGCCATCCACCGCGGCCACGAGGGCGAGTACGCCGCGCACTCCCACGGCCACCACCACGGGCACACCCAGTCCCCAGGGCGCCAGGGCATCGGGCTGACCGCCGCGCTGGCCCTGGTCGGGCACAGTGTCATGGACGGCTTCGCGATCGGCGCCGCCTTCCAGGCCGGCACCACGGTCGGCACGGTGGTGGCCATCGCCGTGGTCGCCCACGACTTCGCCGACGGCTTCAACACGTACACGATCACCCGGCTGTACGGGAACAACCGGCGGCGGGCGCTGACCCTGCTCGCCGCCGACGCGCTGGCCCCGGTGTCCGGCGCGGCGATCACCCTGGCGTTCACCATCCCGGAGCACCTGCTCGGCCTCTACCTGGGCTTCTTCTCCGGCTTCCTGCTCTACCTGGCGACCTCCGACATCCTCCCCGAGGCGCACAGCCCGCACCCCTCGCGCAGCACCCTGCTCTGCACCGTGGCCGGGGTCGGCTTCATGTGGCTGGTGATCGGCTTCGCCGGCTGAGGCCCGCACGAGACCCGTACGAGGTCCGTGCGAGGTCCGTGCGAGGCCGTACGGCCCGCACGAGGCCGCGCGAGACCCGGGCGAGGCCGCACCGGACCCGCGAGCCCGGCGCGGGAGCCCTCAGGACGGAAGCCGCCCCCAGTACTCCCGCATCGAGGCCAGCGCCTCGGTGATGGCCGGCCGCCGGGAGGCCTGGGAACGCCAGAGTGCGAACACCCGGCGGCTCGGCTCCGGCGTCACCCGGCGGGCCGCCACTCCGGGCGGCAGCGGGCCCCGTCCGAGCCTCGGCACCAGGCCCATGCCCAGACCGGCCGCGACCAGGGCGATCTGCGTCTCGAACTCCCCGACCTGGTAGCGCACGTCCGGTTCCTCGCCCGCCTCGCGCAGAGTGCGGACCAGCCAGTCGTGGCAGATGTTGCCCGGCGGCACGCTGATCCAGCGCTGCCCGCACAACCGCTCCACCGGTACCCGGTCGAGCGCGGCGAGGGCGTCGTCGGCGGGCAGCAGCAGGTCCACCGGGTCCGTGCCGAGGTCCATCCGGGAGACCCCCTCCTGCACCGGCAGCGGCACGGTCGGCCAGTCCTGCACCAGCGCCAGGTCCACCTCGCCCCGGGCCACCAGTTCGGCCGCCGGGTAGGGGTCGCGCTCCAGCAACCGGACGTCCAGCTCCGGACAGCGCTGTCGCAGATCGGCCAGCGCCCCGGGCATCAGTCCGCGGGCACCGGACGGGAACGCGGCCACCAGCAGCCGCCCGACGGCCCGGCCGCGCTGCTCCTCCAGCCGCACCTCCGCCTGCTCCACCAGCCCCAGCACGGTCCGCGCGGTGACGGCCAGCTCGCGCGCCGCGTCGGTCAGCACCACGCCGCGGCCCTGCCGCTCCAGCAGCACCGTCCGGGTCTCCCGCTCCAGTTTGGCGATCTGCTGCGAGACCGCCGAGGGCGTGAAGCCGAGCGCAGCCGCAGCCCCGCCGACCGAGCCGTGCACCGCCACCGCGTGCAGCGCCCGCAGGCGCCCCAGATCCATCATGCAGCGATCCTAAAGCGTTGCCTTCAGTATTCATCGCTGGTGCTACACGGTCCGGCGCCATCATGCTCGACCCATGACCGCGACAACCGCCGCCGCCCCGAGCGGCTCCACCAGCACGGGCGGCTCCACCAGCACGGGCAGCACCGACGGCACGGGAGGCGACGGGGCCGGGGGCGGCATGAGCCCGCGTCACATCGCCCTGGCCGTCCTGGTGGCCGCCGTCTGGGGCCTCAACTTCGTCCTGATCCACGTCGGCCTCGACAGCTTCCCGCCACTGCTCTTCTGCGCCCTGCGGTTCGCCGTCGTCGCGGTGCCGGCGGTCTTCTTCGTCGGCCCGCCCCGGGTGGCCTGGCGCTGGGTGGTGGCGGTCGGCGTGGTCCTCGGGGTGGTCAAGTTCGGTCTGCTCTTCCTCGGCATGCACGCCGGGATGCCGACCGGACTCTCCTCCCTGGTGCTCCAGGGGCAGGCCGGCTTCACCGCGCTGTTCGCCGCCGTACTGCTGCGCGAACGCCCCGGGGGACAGCGGCTGGCGGGCCTGGCGGTCGCCTTCGCCGGCATCGCGCTGAGCGCCTGGGACCAGGGCGCGGGCGGACCGCTCGGGGCCTTCGCCCTGGTCGTCCTGGCCGCCGTCGCCTGGGGCCTGGCCAACGTGCTGACCCGCAAGGCCGCGCCGCCGGACGCCCTGCGCTGGATGGTCTGGGTCAGCGCCGTCCCGCCGCTGCCGCTGCTGGGCCTGTCCCTGCTGGTCGAGGGGCCCGAGGCGGACCTGCGCGCCCTGCGCGGGATCACCCCGGCCGGACTGGGGGCGATCGGCTACGTCGGACTGGTCTCCACCCTGCTCGGCTTCGTCGCCTGGAGCTTCCTGCTGCGCAGCTACGACGCGACCGCCGTCGCGCCCTACTCGTTGCTGGTCCCGGTGTTCGGGATGTCCTCGGCCTGGCTGCTGCTGGGCGAGCGGGTCAGCCCGACGGCCGCCGCGGCCGCGCTGCTGGTGATCGCCGGGATCGGGATCACCGCGCTGCGTCCGGGGGCCGCTACCGGCGTGGTGGCCCGGCTTCGAGGAAACGGGCCTCGGCCGAGCGCAGCACCCGCAGCAGCACCTCCTCGTCGGCGGGGCTGACCTCGCCGAAGTACTCCTGCGCCACCTCGTCCCGGACCTGCCCGATCCGCTCCACCGCCGCCCGGCCGGCCTCGGTCAGCAGGATCCGCACCGCCCGCCGGTCGGCCGGGTCGGGGCTGCGCTCGACCAGACCGGCCTCCTCCAGCGCGTCGACCACGGTGGTCGCCGAGCGCGGGGCGATGTGCAGCTTGTCGGCGAGGTCGCTCAGCCGCATCGCGCGGTCCGGCGTCTCGCAGCCGGGCACGTGGGCGAGCATCCGCAGGGCCCGGGCCTGGCCGGGGGTGATGCCGTACGGCTCCAGCCGCCAGCCGGTCTGACGGCGGATCCGCTTGATCGCCCTGGTCATCGCGTCGGCCAGCTCGGCGGCGGCGCCCGGGGTGCCGGGCCGGGGGCCGGGAGAGGGGTCCGCCGGTTCGTCGGTCGGCGTGGTGGTCATCGGCGGTCTCCTCGGCTGGCGTCCGCCCAAGGGTAGCCGTCGGCCCGGGGCCCGCGACCGGCGGCGGAGGGCGATCGCGGAAATATGTTGAGCCTGGCTCAGCATCTGGGTTAGCGTTGCCCCAAGTGAGGGGACCCTAAGTTCCCCCTCCCGACCTTGGAGGGCCCATGCCCCGCTCCGAAGCCCGCGTCGCCACCGACCGCCCGGGCCGTTACGCCAAGCAGCTCACCGCCCACATGGGGCGCAAGATCGAAGCCGTCTACTCCGAGGAGACCGGCCGCGGCACGATGGTCTTCGGCGCCGGCACCGCCACCCTCGAGGCGCAGCCCGACGCGCTGCTGCTCACCGTCGAGGGCGAGCGCGAGAACCTGCCCGGCCTGGAGGACGTCGTCGGCCGCCACCTGGTCCGCTTCGGCGCCCGCGACGAACTCGTCATCGAGTGGCACCGGGACAACGGCGAGCCCGGCCTGGTTCACCGCAACGAGGAGGCCCCCGAAGCCTGACGTCCCCCGGGACCCGGCCGGGGCAGCCACCGGGCGAACGCCCACAGCACCAGGACGGCCAGGCACCAGCTCGCCACCACGTCCAGCAGCCAGTGGAAGTCGCTCCACACCAGCCCCGCGCCCACCCCGAGCGACAGCAGCACCGCACCCGCCGTCAGCCCCCGGACGGCGCGCGGCCCCGCCACCCCGGCCAGCAACAGCGCCGCCACCCCGTACGAGATCGTCGCGGTCGCGGTGTGCCCGGAGGGGTACCAGCCCCACTGGCCCGCCGACAGCGGCTCCCCGAGCGGACCCGGCCGGGCGAACGCCGACTTCGCCGGAACCACCAGCAGCGGGATCAGCACCGCCGTCAGCGCCGCCACCGGCAGCGGCAGCCACCAGCGCCCGGCCCCGGCCCGCCGCCCCAGCCACGCGGCCAGCGCGCCGGCCAGCAGCAGCACCGGGATCGCCGGCACACTGCTGCCCAGGTCCGACAGGAAGTTGCCGAGCCCGTCGAACAACGCGTTCGGGAAGTCCCGGTGCGCCGCACCGACCGCCCGGCGGACCGCACGGTCCACGCCGAGCAGCGGCCCGTCCGCCGCGACCTGCCAGGACACCACCAGCAGCAGCACCGCCGCGACCACCGGCACGGCCACCGACCGCGCCGCCCGGCCCACAACGGCGGACAGCCGCCCCGGAGCAGGGGGGAGAGCTCCGGGGCGGCTCTGATGATCGCCGTTCCGTGCGCCCCGGGGGGTGTGGGTCGGACGGTCGGTCGATCGGCCTTCGGTGTGCGCCGACCCTCCCGGGCCGGCCTGGTCGTCCTCGTGCGGCACCCGCGCGAGCGGCCCCCGCAGGGGTCCCGCGGACGGCCGCGCCAACGGCTGGGGCTCGCTGTCCATCTGCGATGACACTACGTCAACAGCCCTTCCGCGCCGAGCGCCTTCAGCGATTCCGCACACCATCTTCACCCCGCGCGGGGCAGCGTCCGGGGCGTCCCGTCGACCGTGCCCGGGCCACCCGCACGGTACGCCGGAAACCGAACGGCCCGTGCGGACCAGAGGTCCCCACGGGCCGTTCAGCGCTGTCCGGACAACCCTCCGGAAGGGGGTTCACGACCTGACGGGCGACACCGCTCAGAGGGCGGCGAACGCACCCTCCAGGATGTCCAGGCCCTCGTTCAGCAGGTGCTCCGGCATGACCAGCGGCGGCAGGAAGCGCAGCACGTTGCCGTAGGTACCGGCGGTCAGCACGACCAGGCCCTCGGCGTGGCAGGCCTTGGCGATGGCCGCGGTGACCTCCGCGTTCGGCTCCTTGCCACCCGGCACCACCAGCTCGATGGCGATCATCGCGCCGCGGCCGCGGACCTCACCGATGATCTCGTACTTCTCCTGCATGGCCCGCAGGCGGCCCAGCATGATCTCGCCGATCCGCTGCGCCTTGCCGTTGAGGTCCTGCTCCTTCATGGTCTCGATGGCGCCCAGCGCGGCGGCACAGGCCACCGGGTTGCCGCCGTAGGTGCCACCCAGGCCACCGGTCTGCGCGGCGTCCATGATCTCGGCGCGGCCGGTCAGGGCGGACAGCGGCAGACCGCCGGCGATGCCCTTGGCGGTCGTGATCAGGTCCGGGACGATGCCCTCGTCCTCGCACGCGAACCACTGGCCGGTGCGGCAGAAACCGGTCTGGATCTCGTCCGCGACGAACACGATGCCGTTCGCCTTCGCGAACTCCACGATCGCCGGCAGGAAGCCCTTGGCCGGCTCGATGAAGCCGCCCTCGCCCTGGATCGGCTCGATGATGATCGCGGCGACGTTCTCCGCGCCGATCTGCTTGTTGATGGTGTCGATCGCCTGGGCGGCGGCCTCGGCGGCGGCGTTCTCCGCACCGGTCAGCCAGCGGTACGGGTAGGCGACCGGCACCCGGTACACCTCGGGGGCGAACGGACCGAAGCCCTGCTTGTACGGCATGTTCTTCGCCGTCAGCGCCAGGGTCAGGTTGGTGCGGCCGTGGTAGCCGTGGTCGAAGACCACGATGGCCTGGCGCTTGGTGTAGGCGCGGGCGATCTTCACCGCGTTCTCGACGGCCTCGGAGCCCGAGTTGAACAGCGCGGTGCGCTTCTCGTGGTCACCCGGGGTCAGCTCGTTCAGCTGCTCGGCGACCGCCACGTAACCCTCGTACGGGGTCACCATGAAGCAGGTGTGGGTGAAGTTGCCCAGCTGCTCGGTCGTCCGGGCCACCACGGCCTCGGCGCTGTTGCCGACGTTGGTCACGGCGATGCCGGAGCCGAAGTCGATCAGCGAGTTGCCGTCCACGTCCTCCAGCACGCCGCCGTTGGCACGGGACACGTACACCGGCAGGGTGGTGCCGACACCGGCCGCCACCGCACCCAGCTTGCGGGCGTGCAGCTCCTGCGACTTCGGACCGGGGATCGCGGTGACCAGGCGGCGCTCCTGCGGGAGCGGCGTTGCGGCGCTCATGGGGTTTCTCCAGACTTCTCGGCTCGGTGCTTCGCAGGCTACGGCCGCCCTCCCCACCCGGGCACGCGCCACTCGGTAGCAGTGCGCCGTCCGACTTGTCCGGCACGGCCAGCGCGGGTGGCACGACTACCCGCAGGCCACGCTCCACTACCCTGAGCGCGGGCGTGTCGCCGGTACGGCGGCATGGGTATGGCGGCACCGACGGTGGTCGGGCCGGGCGGGCGAGGGAGCGGGGCCGTACATGGCACAGGACGGGGCACACCACCACGGCGAGCGCACCACCACCAGACCCCCGACCCCCATGCCCCACCAACGCCCCGGCGGGGGGACCCCCTCCTTCGACCTCGCCGGCTGGGCCTGCGCCCCGCGCCCCGACGCCGACCCGGGCGTCTACCGCCTCGGCTACCGCCCCCTCGACCCGGAGCGGGCCGAGGCGGCCAAGGTCGCCACCTGGCCGCTGCTGCTGCGGGCGGGGCTCAACGCGGTGGTCGCGTGGCCGGCCTTCGTCTACGGCACTCAGCTCATGCTCCACCTGATCGTGATGACCGTCTGGGTCGAACACCCTTCCGAGACCCTCGTGACTGTCGTCGGGCTGTCGGTGAACGTGTTGGTGGCTGTGGCCGTCATCAAGATCTTCGGCCGGATGGGCCGCTGGCTCGAGGTGTGGCGCCGCTACGCCGCCCCGCTGCTGTCGCGCACGGTGACGCAGGAGCAGCCCGCCGAGGAGGACGCCCCGGTGGTGGCCGAGGCCGCGCGGGGGCAGGACCCGTGGGACGGGCTGCGCCGAGGCGGTGCGGCCGAGGCGGCCGCCAGGCTGGACGGTGAGGCTCTGGGGGACGTCGACTACGTGCGGATCCGGCGCGCCTGGGAGTCCGCCCAGGCGGATCCGGTGTTCGTGCCCGCCTTCACCGAGCAGGTGGCCACCCGCGGCGCGGCGGCTTTCGCCCACCCTTCCGAGTCGCGCGAGCTGCCCGGCCGTGCCGAGCGGCACGATCTGCTGCTCGGCCAGGTCCGGTTGGGTACGGCGCAGGACGTCCCGAAGAACCCGTTGGGCCACCGGGCGGCCGGATTCGCGCTGGACCCGGCGGTGCTGGGCACCTCGCTGCTGGCGGTGGGTCCGGCCGGGACGGGGAAGACGGCGCGGCTGGCCCGGCCGGTGGCCGAGGCGCTGTGCCTGCAGGCGCTGGCCGGCACGGCCTGCGCGGTGGTGGTCGGGGCGGCGGACGCCGATCTCGGCCCGGACTCCTGGTACGACGTGGTGATCGCGCCCGGCGATCCGTCCTCGCTGTACGGGCTGGACCTCTACGGCGCCGCACGGGATCCCGACGAGGCGGCCGCCCGGCTGGCCGAGGCGCTGCTGCCGGACGAGCTGACCGCCCGCGCGGAGCATGCCCGTACCGCGCTGCAGCAGGTGGTGGGCCCGTTCCACGCGGCGTACGGCCGCTACCCGGGCGTGCGGGCGCTGCGGGCGCTGCTGGCCGGCGAGCCGGACGTGCTGGCGGCTCTGGTGAAGGCGCTCGGTGTGGCCGGTCGGCTGGCCGTCCACGAGCGGGACCTGGAGTACCGGGAGCGGCAGCGCGGCCGGGCGGACGACCCGGGGGCGCTGCTGGCGGACCGGCTGGCGCTGCTGGAGCGGCCCGCCTTCGAGGGCGCCTTCGCGACCGACGGCACCGGTCGGCCCCCGTTCGCGATGCGAGCGCTTGACCATCCGCTCCGCGTTCGGGTGAAGCTGCCCGAGCGGAGCCACCCGGAGGCGGCGCGGATGCTGTCCCGGCTGGTGGTGGGGCAGTTCGTGCAGGCGGCCGGGGCCCGCGAGGACCGTTCGCTGTTCGCCGGTCTGGTGGTGGACGACGCGTCCGCCGCCCTGGACGCGAACACCGTTCGCGGCCTCCAGCGGATGCGCGGGGCGAACGCGGGCGCGGTGCTGTTGCTGCGGACGCTGGTGGACTTGCCGGAGGCGCTGCGGGCTCCGTTGTTCGGTGCGGTCGGCTGCCGGATGGCGTTCCCGGGGATCGCGCCGTGGGACGGGAAGCTCTTCTCGGAGGCCTGGGGGACGCACCTGGTGCAGGAGACCGCGGTCACCCACACCCCCGACACCTCCGGTGGCGTGATACGGCGGGCGGGGCGGATCGGGCGGAAGGCGTTGTCGGGGACGACGGCGCAGACGGAGTCGGTGACGACGCGGGACGTGGAGCGGCTGCGGTGGTCGCCGTCGGATCTGGCGCACGCGCTGCCGGCGGGGCATGCGGTGGTGTCGTTGACGGCGGTGTCGGGGGAGCAGGTTCCGCCGTTGCTGGTGGATCTCAGGGGGTGATGGCGGGGCTGCCGGGGAAGTCGCCTTCGAGGTGGATTCGGCAGTGCGGGTTGTCCGGAGCGTCCATAATGAAGGGGAGAGACCCTCACCAGTCCCACGTCCCTCTCCTCGCCCGGCCGCAACGGCGCGGTCAGGTCGATCCTTCGAAGGTGCCATGCCCCCCACACTCGCCTCCGTCGTTCGCAACACGTCGCTCCATCTGACGGTCCTCGCCGGTGCGGATCACCTGGAGCGGCCGGTCCGCTGGGTGCACACCAGCGAGCTGGACGACCCGACACCGTTCCTGGAGGGTGGTGAGCTGCTGCTCACCACCGGTATCAAGCTGGGCCGTACGGCGGCGCAGCTGCAGGCGTACGTGCACCGGCTGGCCGATGCGGGGGTGGTCGGCCTGGGGCTCGGGGTGGGGTTGTCGCACACGGAGGTGCCGCAGCCGCTGGTGGACGCGGCGGCGCAGCGCGGGCTGCCGCTGTTGCGGGTGCCGGAGCCGACGCCGTTCATCGCGATCAGCAAGGTGGTGTCGGCGGCGCTGGCCGCGGAGCAGTACGAGGCGGTGACGACCAGCTTCGAGGCGCAGGAGGAGCTGACCCGGGCGGCGCTCGGCAAGGACGGCACGACGGCGGTGGTGCGTCGACTGGCGGCCCGGCTGGGGGGCTGGGCGGCGCTGTACGACGGGTCGGGCGCGCTGTCGGTGGTGGCGCCGGACTGGGCGGCGCGCCGGGCGGGGCGGCTGGCGGCGGAGGTGGACCGGCTGCGTCGGCGGCCGGCGCCGTCGAGTGCGGCGTTGCAGGGGCGGGCGCCGGGGATAGACACGGCGGACGAGGACTACGTGGTGGTCCAGTCGCTGGGGGCGGACCGGCGGGCGCGGGGTTTCCTGGCGGTCGGGACCGAGGACCGGATCACGCCGACCGAGCGGTACGTGCTGAACGCGGCGGTGGCGCTGCTGACGTTGACCCTGGAGCGTTCGCGGGAGCTGCGGCAGGCCGAGGAGCGGATGGGCGCGGCGCTGCTGCGGATGGTGCTGGCCGGTGAGGTGGCGACGGCCCGCCAGGTGGCGGTGGGGTTGTTCGGGGGGATGCCGGAGGGGACGGTGCGGGTTCTGGTGGCCGGGGCCGGGCCGGCGAACGCGGATGCCGCGGAGGCGCTCGGGGAGCTGGGTGACCGGGCCGAGCAGGCGGGCGCCCGGGTGGGCGAGAAGCTGCTGGTGGCGCGGGAGGACGGTGCGCACGGGCCGCGGCTGATGGTGCTGGCGCTGGACAACGGCGCGGTGCACCGGGCCTGTCTGGGCGCGGTGGAGGAGCACGAGGGCCTGTCGCTGGGCGTCTCGGCGGCGGCCGCGTTGGAGGAGGCCGGGACGGCGCACGCGCAGGCCGAGCGGGCGCTGGCGGTGGCGCTGCGCGGTGGCCGCCGGTCGGTGGACCACGAGGAGGTCGGCGCGGGGTCGCTGCTGCCGCTGCTGGGCGAGGACGCGGTGACGGCCTTCGCGGAGGGGCTGCTGCGGCCGTTGCGGGAGCACGACCGGACGGCTCGCGGGGATCTGGTGGCCTCGCTGCGGGCGTGGCTGTCGCGACACGGCCAGTGGGACGCGGCGGCGGCGGACCTGGGGGTGCACCGGCACACGCTGCGTTACCGGATGCGCCGGGTCGAGGAGCTGCTGGGCCGTTCGCTGGACGACACGGACGTGCGGATGGAGCTGTGGCTGGCGCTGCGTTCCGGCGAGGAGTGACGCGCCGGCAGGACGCGCGGCCGAGGTGGTACGGCCGCACCCGCGGCCCCGGCAGCACGGCCGCACTCGCCGCCCCGGCCGCCGCGGCCGTGCCCCGGTAGGACGCGGTGGAGTGGCCCCGGGGGCGAACGCTCCTAGTCGGCCAATCCGGTCGGCGCGCCGCCCCGCCTACCCTCAAAACCGGGTCCCACGTCCGTGGGCCGTAGGACAGACGAGGAGAGGGCCGGTACCACGGTGACCACCACGTACGATTTCTGGCTCGCCGGCCGCCGGGCGAGCGGTGACGCCGACTTCGAGGTGCACAACAGCTGGGACGGCCGTCTGGTCGGCAAGGTGAGCATCCCGACCGAGGCTCAGGTCGAGGAGGCGCTGGACGCCGCCGTCGCCGCGCTGCCGGTGTTCGCCGCCACTCCGGCGCACCAGCGTGCCGGCGCCCTGGACCACGTGGCCAAGCGGCTGACCGAGCGCACCGAGGAGCTCGCCCAGCTGGTCAGCGCCGAGAACGGCAAGCCGATCAAGTGGGCCCGCGGTGAGATCGGCCGCGCGGTGTCGGTCTTCCGCTGGGCCGCCGAGGAGGCGCGCCGCACCAACGGCGAGACCATGCGCCTGGACACCGACCCGGGCGGCGTGGGCCGCTTCGCGGTGGTGCGGCGCTTCCCGCGCGGCGTGGTGCTGGGGATCGCCCCGTTCAACTTCCCGCTGAACCTGGTCGCCCACAAGGTCGCCCCGGCGATCGCGGTCGGTGCCCCGATCATCCTGAAGCCGGCTCCGGCGACCCCGCTGTCGGCGATGGTGCTGGGCGAGATCCTGGCCGAGACCGACCTGCCGGTCGGCTCCTGGTCGATCCTGACCGTGCCGAACGACCGGATGCCGGCCCTGGTGCAGGACGAGCGCCTGCCGGTGATCTCCTTCACCGGTTCGGACAAGGTCGGCTACCAGATCATGGACTCGGTGCCGCGCAAGCACTGCACCCTGGAGCTCGGCGGCAACGCCGCGGCCGTGGTGCTCGCCGACTGGTCCTCGGAGGCCGACCTGGACTGGGCGGCCACCCGGATCGCGATGTTCGCCAACTACCAGGGCGGCCAGTCGTGCATCTCGGTCCAGCGGGTGATCGCCGACGCGTCGGTGTACGACGCGCTGGCGGAGAAGGTCGTCGCCAAGGTCCGGGCGCAGGTCACCGGTGACCCGAGCGACGACGCCACCGACGTCGGCCCGCTGGTCGACGAGAACGCCGCGAAGCGCGTCGAGTCCTGGGTCGAGGACGCGGTCGCCAAGGGTGCCAAGGTGCTCACCGGCGGCACCCGCGAGGGCGCGACCTACGCCCCGACCGTGCTGGCCGACCTGCCCGGGGACGCCATCCTGGCCAAGGCCGAGGTGTTCGGCCCGGTGCTGTCGCTGCACAAGGTGGACGGCGTGGACGAGGCCTTCGCGGCCGTCAACGACTCCGCGTTCGGCCTCCAGGCGGGCGTGTTCACCCACGACCTGCAGACCGCCTTCCGCGCCCACCGGGAGCTGGAGGTCGGCGGTGTGATCATCGGCGACGCGCCGTCCTACCGTGCCGACCAGATGCCGTACGGCGGCGTCAAGGACTCCGGTGTCGGCCGTGAGGGCGTCAAGTACGCGATGGACGACTACACCGTCGAGAAGGTCATGGTCCTGACCGGCCTCGACCTCTGAGCGACGACGTAGCAGTGCCGTAGCAGTGCCGCAGTGGCGCCCTGGCGGTGCCGCGGCAGGAGGGCCCGGTTCGTCGAACCGGGCCCTCCTCGCGTTCGTGCCCGCGCGGGCTCAGCCGTCGTGTCCGGCGGCCGCGGCGACCGCCTCCTCGACGGCGACGTTCCCGGAGACCAGTTCCAGGGTCAGTCCGGCGGTGCCGGGTTCGTGCAGCAGGGCGGCCAGGACGGCGGCCACGTCGGCCCGGTCCACCGGGCCGCGGTCGACCGAGGGGGCCAGCCGGACCAGTCCGGGGCCGGGCCCGTCGGTGAGCCGTCCGGGGCGCAGCACCGTCCAGTCCAGGCCGGTCCGGGCCCGGACGGCGTCGTCGGCGGCGCCCTTGGCCCGCAGGTAGGTCTCGAAGACCTCGTCGGCGGGGTGGCGGGCCTCGGCGTCGGCACCCATCGACGAGACCATCAGGTACCGGCGGACCCCGGCGAGTTCGGCGGCGTCGGCGAGCAGGACGGCGGCGTCCCGGTCCACGGTGTTCTTGCGGGCGGCGCCGCTGCCCGGTCCGGCGCCGGCGGCGAAGACGACCGCGTCGGCGCCGGTCAGCAGTCCGGCGAGTTGGGTGGCGGTGGCGGACTCCAGGTCGAGCACCAGCGGCTCGGCGCCGGCGTCGACCAGGTCCTGGGCCTGTTCGGGGCGGCGGATGATTCCGGCGGGGCGCTCGCCGCGGGCGGCGAGCAGCCGTTCCAGCCGGAGCGCGATCTGTCCGTGGCCCCCGGCGATGACGGTACGCATGGTTCCGACGGTAGCCCGGGACGGGCGGGGCGGCCCGGGGAATTCCGCGGAAGGCCGCGGAAGATCTGGGGAAGGCCGCGGAAGTCCGGGGTGGTGCCGCGGAGGGGACACAATGGGCGCATGACTTCCCTCGCCCACCCGCAGCTGCGCTTCACGCCCACCGTGGCGGACCCCTCCGGCCCCCGGGAGCTGGTGATCCTGGGTTCCACCGGCTCGATCGGCACCCAGGCCATCGACGTGGTGCTCCGCAACCCGGACCGCTTCCGGGTGGTCGCCCTGTCGGCGGCGGGCGGCCGGGTGGAGCTGCTCGCCGAGCAGGCGGTGCGGCTGGGCGTGCACACCGTGGCGGTGGCCGATCCGGCGGCCGAGCCGGCGCTGCGCGAGGCGCTGGCCGCGAAGGCGGCGGGCGGTCCGCTGCCGACCGTGCTGGCGGGCCCGGACGCGGCGACCGAGCTGGCCGCCATGGAGTGCCACTCGGTGCTGAACGGCATCACCGGTTCGATCGGCCTGCGGCCGACGCTGGCCGCGCTGGAGGCGGGCCGGGTGCTGGTGCTGGCCAACAAGGAGTCGCTGATCGTCGGCGGTCCGCTGGTGAAGGCGGTGGCGAAGCCGGGTCAGATCGTGCCGGTGGACTCCGAGCACGCCGCGCTGTTCCAGGCGCTGGCCGGCGGCACCCGGGCCGAGGTGCGCAAGCTGGTGGTCACCGCCAGCGGCGGCCCGTTCCGCAACCGCACCCGTGAGCAGCTGGCCGGGGTGACCCCGCAGGAAGCGCTGGCGCACCCGACCTGGGCGATGGGCCCGGTCGTCACGATCAACTCGGCCACCCTGGTGAACAAGGGCCTGGAGGTGATCGAGGCGCACCTGCTGTACGACGTGCCGTTCGACCGGATCGAGGTCGTGGTGCACCCGCAGTCGGTGGTGCACTCGATGGTGGAGTTCACCGACGGTTCGACGCTGGCCCAGGCCAGCCCGCCGGACATGCGGATGCCGATCGCGCTGGGCCTGGGCTGGCCGGACCGGGTGCCGGACGCCGCTCCCGCCTGCGACTGGACCAGGGCCGCCACGTGGGAGTTCTTCCCGCTGGACGACGAGGCCTTCCCGGCGGTCGAGCTGGCCCGCGAGGTGGGCACCCTGGGCGCCACCTTCCCGGCGGTCTTCAACGCGGCCAACGAGGAGTGTGTGGAGGCGTTCCTGAAGGGCCGCCTCGCTTTCACCGGAATCGTGGACACTGTTGCCAAGGTCGTGGCCGAGCACGGTCAGCGGGACGGTGCCGCGGTGGCGGGAACTTCCCTGACGGTGGAGGACGTCCTGCACGCGGAGGACTGGGCGCGCGCCCGGGCCCGCGAGCTGGCGGCCGGTTGACGGTCGGCCGATGGCCCAGATTGCGGTAGGACGAGACGATGAGCGGAGCGGCATGACGGAGGACCAACGGTGGCAACGGTTTTGACGGTGGTCGGCATCCTGGTCTTCGTCATCGGGCTGCTCATCTCGATCGCCTGGCACGAACTCGGCCACCTCTCCACGGCCAAGCTGTTCGGCGTCAGGGTGCCCCAGTACATGGTCGGCTTCGGCCCGACCCTCTGGTCGCGCCGCAAGGGCGAGACCGAGTACGGCATCAAGGCGATCCCGTTCGGCGGGTACATCCGGATGATCGGGATGTTCCCGCCGGGCGAGGACGGCCGGATCACCAAGCGCAGCAGCTCGCCCTGGCGGACCATGATCGAGGACGCCCGCGAGGCCTCCTACGAGGAGATCCAGGAGGGTGACGAGCAGCGGCTCTTCTACACCCGCAAGCCCTGGAAGCGCATGATCGTCATGTTCGCCGGGCCGTTCATGAACCTGATCCTGGCGTTCGGGCTCTTCCTGACGGTCATGATGGGCTTCGGCGTCAACATGAGCGTGCCGACGGTCAGCTCCGTCGAGAAGTGCGTGGTCAAGGCGGGCCAGCCCAGGGACACCTGCCCGGAGGGCGCCCCCCAGACCCCGGCCGCCCAGGCCGGACTGAAGGCGGGCGACAAGATCCTCTCCTTCGACGGCGACCGGATCGACAGCTACGCGCAGCTCCAGGCGGACATCCGCAAGTCGGCCGGCAGGATCGTGCCGGTCGTGGTCGAGCGGGGCGGGCAGCAGCTCACCCTCAACCCGACCATCGCGGTCAACGACGTCCAGAAGTACGACGGCAACGGCGTCCCGCTCAAGGGCCAGACCGTCCAGGCCGGGTTCCTCGGATTCACTCCCGCGAGTGGTGTGGTCCAGCTGGGATTCGGGCAGTCGCTCGACCGGATGTACGACACGACCGAGAACGGGGTGAAGTCGCTCATCGCGCTGCCGGGCAAGATCCCGGGGCTGTGGAACGCGGTCGTCGGCGACGCCCCGCGCGACCCGGACTCGCCGATCGGCATGGTGGGCGCCGCCCGGGTCAGCGGCGAGGTGTTCTCGCTCGACATCCCCGGCACCCAGCGGATCGCGTTCTTCGTGAACCTGCTGGCCGGCATCAACCTGTCGCTCTTCCTCTTCAACATGCTGCCGCTGCTCCCGCTGGACGGCGGGCACATCGCCGGCGCGGCCTGGGAAGCGGTCCGGCGCCGTTTCGCACAGCTGTTCAGGCGGCCCGACCCGGGCCCCTTCGACGTCGCCAAGCTGATGCCGGTGGCGTACGTGGTGGCCAGCATCTTCATCGGCTTCACCCTGTTGGTGATGGTCGCCGACCTGGTGAACCCGGTGAAGATCAGTTAGGGCGTTCGGGTACCACGGGTGTGCTGGGCGCCATGGCGGTGCCGTACCGTGGAGGCCGGGTGCGCGATCGTCCGCGCGCCCGGCCTCGGCCGTGTCACGGCCGGGCGGTCGACCACACCTCAACCCCGGGGAACCCTGCGCACATGACCGCGATCTCGCTCGGTATTCCGTCCCTGCCGCTCAAGCCGCTGGCCAAGCGCCGCTACTCCCGGCAGATCATGGTCGGCAACGTGCCGGTCGGCGGCGACGCCCCGGTCTCGGTGCAGTCGATGACCACCACCGTGACCTCGGACATCAACGCCACCCTCCAGCAGATCGCCCAGCTCACCGCGTCCGGCTGCCAGATCGTCCGGGTCGCCGTGCCCTCGCAGGACGACGCCGACGCGCTGCCGATCATCGCCAGGAAGTCGCAGATCCCGGTCATCGCGGACATCCACTTCCAGCCGAAGTACGTCTTCGCGGCGATCGACGCCGGCTGCGCGGCGGTGCGCGTGAACCCGGGCAACATCAAGGCCTTCGACGACAAGGTCGGCGAGATCGCCAAGGCCGCCAAGGACGCCGGCGTCCCGATCCGGATCGGCGTCAACGCCGGCTCGCTGGACAAGCGCCTGATGGAGAAGTACGGCCGGGCCACCCCGGAGGCGCTGGTCGAGTCGGCGCTGTGGGAGTGCTCGCTGTTCGAGGAGCACGACTTCCGCGACATCAAGATCTCGGTCAAGCACAACGACCCGGTCGTGATGATCAACGCCTACCGCCAGCTCGCCGCCGCGTGCGACTACCCGCTGCACCTGGGCGTGACCGAGGCCGGTCCGGCCTTCCAGGGCACCATCAAGTCGGCGGTCGCCTTCGGCGCGCTGCTGGCCGAGGGCATCGGCGACACCATCCGGGTCTCGCTCTCCGCCCCGCCGGCCGAGGAGATCAAGGTCGGCAACCAGATCCTGGAGTCGCTCGGGCTGCGCGAGCGCGGCCTGGAGATCGTCTCCTGCCCGTCCTGCGGGCGTGCCCAGGTGGACGTCTACAAGCTCGCGGAGGAGGTCACCGCCGGGCTGGAGGGCATGGAGGTGCCGCTGCGGGTGGCCGTCATGGGCTGCGTCGTGAACGGTCCGGGCGAGGCCCGGGAGGCCGACCTCGGGGTCGCCTCCGGCAACGGCAAGGGGCAGATCTTCGTCAAGGGCGAGGTCATCAAGACCGTTCCGGAGTCGAAGATCGTCGAGACCCTGATCGAGGAGGCGCTCAAGCTCGCCGAGCAGATGCAGGCGGCCGGCGTCGAGGCCGGGGCGCCGACCGTGGTCGCCGGGGAGTGAAGTGGCGCGGGGAACGAACCCCGCGTGCTCGCGCGGGAGCGATCCCCGCGTAGCGTGTTCCGACAGCCGTCGGCTGTCCTGACCGTGCGGGAGCACCCGTGCGGTGCTTTCCGGAAGCGGGGCCGTCCGTTCGCGGACGGCCCCGCGGCCGTAGCCGGGTGGGGCCACGGAGTAGGGTGCGGCCAGAGTCGTCTCAGTGAGGTGCTGTCTCGATGCTCGATCGAGGTGTGATGCTCCCGAGCTCCTTCCAGGCCGCCCGGGCCCTGGCCACCACCCGCGTGCTGGAGCCGCCGGACCTCCCGGAAGCCCTGGAGGTCCTCCGCCGCGATCCGGTCGCCAACGCGTTCGTCGCGACCAGGGTCGAGGCCGTCGGGCTGGACCCGTGGCGGCTCGGCGGCGAGTTGTGGGGCTGGTACGACGGGGACGGCGTGCTGGACGCGCTCTGCTACGCCGGGGCGAACCTGGTCCTCGTCAACGCCGGGTCGGAGGCGGTCGCGGCGTTCGCGGAGCGGGCCCGCCGGCAGGGGCGGCGCTGCTCCTCGATCGTCGGTCCCGCGGCGGCCACGGCGACCTTCTGGGCGCTGCTGGAGCGCAGTTGGGGCCCGGCCCGGGACGTGCGGGCGCACCAGCCGTTGTTGGCGACCTCGGTGCCGTCGGCGGAGATCGCGCCGGATCCGCTGGTGCGGAGGGTGCTGCGGGGCGAGCTCGAGACCCTGATGCCGGCGTGCGTGGCGATGTTCACCGAGGAGGTGGGGGTGTCGCCGCTGGCGGGGGACGGCGGGCTCCTCTACCAGGCCCGGGTGGCCGAACTCGTCTCCACCGGGCGGTCGTTCGCGCGGTTCGGGGAGGACGGGCAGGTCGTCTTCAAGGCGGAGATCGGGGCGGTGACGGAGGGGGCCTGTCAGATCCAGGGGGTCTGGGTCGCTCCGGAGCACCGGGGGCGGGGGCACTCCGAGACGGGGATGGCGGCGGTCCTGGAGGTCGCGTTGCGGGAGGTGGCGCCGGTGGTGTCGCTGTACGTCAACGACTTCAACCTGCGGGCACGGGCGGCGTACCGGCGGGTGGGGTTCCGGGAGGTCGGGGCGTTCATGAGCGTGCTGTTCTGAGTCGGGGCGGGTCGGGTTCGGGGCGGGTCCGGGCCGGGTCGGGCCGGGCGGGTCCGGGCGGGTCCGGGCGGCGGAGCGGGGCCCGCGAGGTGCTGTTGGGATCTTCGGCCGCGCCGCGGGGCCGCGGGTAGTAACGTCCGGAGCATGGATCAGCTGACCGGTGTGACGATCGAGGCCATCGACCTTGCGGCCTGGGCGCCCCAGGCGCTGGAGGTCCAGGCGGTGGCGTTCGGGCTGACGCCCGAGGAGGTCGCGGTACGGCTGCACATCGTGGGGCGGCACGCCCAGCAGCCCGGGGTGATCGCGCTGGGGGCGATGAGCGGGGGGCGGCTGGTCGGGTTCGGGTACGGGATGCCCAACCGGCGGGAACACTGGTGGAGCACCGTGATCGAGCCCTACCTGACCGCCCGGGGGTTCGGGGACTGGCTGGACGGGGTCTTCGCCGTCACCGAGCTGCACGTGCTGCCGGAGTTCCAGGGCCAGGGGATCGGCTCGCGGATCATCCGGACGCTGTGCGAGGGGTCGGGCCTGGAGCGGAGCATCCTCTCGGCGATCGACGCGGAGACGCCGGCCCGGCGGCTGTACCGGGCACTGGGGTACCAGGACCTGGCGCGGGCGGTGCAGTTCCCGGCGACGGACCGGCTGTACGCGGTGATGGGGGCCCGGTTGCCCCTGCGGGGAGCCGCTGGGGTGTAGCAGCCCCGGTGCGGGCCCGTCGACCCCTCAAGGGCCTTGGGGTCAGAGGGAGTCGGCGAATTCGAGGTAGAGCTCGGCGTCCTCGCGGCGGTCCGCGGCGAGCGCACGGAGGGCGAGGTCGACGGCGCGGAAGAGGGTCCAGCCGCGGAGGCGTTCCCGGTCGACCTCGAGGGACTCGGAGAGCCGGCCCAGACGGCGGCGGGCGGCGGCGGGGGCGCCGGGGGAGCCGAGCAGGGTGTCGGCGCGGTCCAGGGCGAGGCGGGCCAGGTCGTAGGCGCGCTCACCGGCCAGCGGGCGCGGGTCGATGGCCAGCCAGGGGGCCCGGTCGGCGGCCAGGACGTTGCCGTGGTGGAAGTCGCCGTGCAGGAGGAAGGACTCGTCGGCGGAGTCGGCCAGGTTCCGGGCGGTGTCCAGGGCCTCGGCGACCAGCTGCCGCGCGTCGGCGGTGCGGGGGTGCTCCGCGAGGCGGGCGGTGGTGGCGATCCGTTGGTCCACGGAGGGGAAGGGGTGGCCCTCGGGGAGCTCCGTCCAGAGCCGGTGCAGCAGGCTGGTGGCCTCCAGCACGGCCTTGGGCTCGGCGAGCGAGCGCAGCGGGATCTCGCCGTGGAGGCGTTCGAGGAGGAGGACGCCCTCGGCGGGAGCGGCGTCGAGGAGGAGGACGGCTCCGCGGCCGGCCCAGTGGGTGAGGGCGGCGTGCTCGTGGGCGGTCTCGGGGGTGGGAAGACCGACCTTGAGGACGGCGGGGGAGAGGTCGTCGCGGTGGACGTACGCGATGAGGCTGAGGCTGCCGCCGGGGTCGAGCGTCCGTTCCAGGGTGAGGTTCCAGACGGCGAGGCGGGCGGTGGCCCTGGCGGGGAGGGTGGCCAGCCATTGGCGGCCGGTCTCGCCGTGGGTGGCGGTGACGGTGTTCGTCAGCCAGGTGGGGACGGTGATGGTGGGTTCGGATCCCGACATGGGTCCATTGTCGGGGTTTGGGGGTGCGCGGGCGCGCGGCTGCGTCCTGCGCGCCCGCAAGGG
Organism: Kitasatospora sp. NPDC005856; assembly: GCF_040629945.1. Lineage (NCBI taxonomy): Bacteria > Bacillati > Actinomycetota > Actinomycetes > Kitasatosporales > Streptomycetaceae > Kitasatospora > Kitasatospora sp. NPDC005856. The sequence goes on from NZ_JBEXWT010000095.1 coordinate 30,459, forward strand.
CGGCGCGGGTCAGCCGGGGATGCCGGGGAAGGGGGTGGCGGGGGCGCCCCAGCGGCGGGCGCGGAGGGTGGATTCGCGGAGGGCGGTGGCGGTGGGGAGGCGGTAGGGGGCGGGGACGGTGGTGAGCAGGTCGGCGTAGGCGGTGGTCAGGCGGGTTTCCAGGTGGACGGCGAGTTTGGTGGCGTCGGTGGGCGAGGTGACGGCGAAGGGGAGCTGGTAGCCGCCGGCGGCGGGGGTGGGGGCGGCGGTGAGGGTGGTGAGGAGGCGCTGCCAGGCGTCGCGTTGGGCCTGGTGGGCGGCGTGGGTGGTGCGGGCGTCGGCGCGTTGGGCGTCGTCGGGGAGGTGGGCGCCGACGACGCCGTAGCCGTAGACGGCGGCGTGTTCGGCACTGAGGGCGGTCTGGAGGGCGGGGACGGCGGCGGCCGCGGTGGCGGGGGTGCCTCCGGTGGCGGCGTCGGGGGTCGTGATCGGGGTCTGGTCGCCGAGGGCCGCGGCGTGCAGGGCGTTGGAGGCGGAGACGGAGGCGAGCAGCCGGGCGAGGGCGGGGCTGACCTCGGCGAGGTCGTGGAGGTGGGCCTCGGCGGTCCGGTGCTCCATGAGGGCCAGCTCGGGGAGGGTCGGGAGGGAGCGGTACGGGGTGCTGGTGGGGGAGGGGCTCGCGGTCGGCAGGCCCTGGACGAGGGCGGCGCGGTGCTGGACGGTGTCGTCGCGCAGCGGCTGGAGCAGGGCGGTCTGGGCGCCCGGGACGGTGAGCAGGTTGTCGTAGGCGCCGAGCAGGAGGTCGGTGGCGGCGATCGCGCGCAGGCGCACCGGGGTGTCCGGGTCGCGGGTCGGGCCGGGGCCGGCCGGGCGGTCGCCGCGGGGGTCGGCGGTGCAGGCGGTGAGGGCGGTGAGCAGTCCGAGGGCCAGGAAGGTCCGTCGGCTGGGCGGATGCATCGGGGTCACTCCGGGCGGGTACGGGAGGACGGCCTCCCCGCCTGCCCTCGTTGGCGTGAATGATTACAGAATCCCCACGTTCCCGGGCCCGGTTCGGGGATGCCGTGCCGGGTGTGAGGTTGCTCGCAGTGGGTGGCGTGCGAGCGCCCGGAGGCGGTCAGGAATCGGTGGTTGGGGGCTTGACCGGATAGGCTTTGGGCCGAGCTGCCGTGATCCGGTGTGGCACCGGGGGTACGCGGCGACCTTCTGACAACAGCAGACGCGGCCGAGGAGTCCACCCGGATGAGCACCACCCACACCGACCGGCTGCGAGCGTTGCTGGAGCCGCTGGCCGAGCAGGCCGGACTGGATCTGGAGGACGTCAGGGTCACCCGGGCGGGCAGCCGCCGGCAGGTGCAGATCGACGTCGACACCGACGGCGGCGTGGACATGGACACCATCGCCGAGTTCAGCCGGGTGGTCGGTGAGGCCCTGGACGAGTCGGACCTGATGGGGGACGACGCGTACCTGCTGGAGGTCGGCTCGCCGGGTGCCGAGCGTCCGCTGGACCTGCCCCGGCACTGGCAGCGCGCCGAGGGTCGGCTGGCCAAGATCCACCTGGTGGACGGCGGGGAGATCGTCGCCCGGGTGCTGGAGGCCGACGAGGACGGCGCACTGGTCGAGGTGCAGCCGGTGAAGGGGCGCGGCCGCCCGAAGGAGCGCCGTCTGGCGTACGCGGAGGTGGCCCGGGCGCGTGTCCAGGTCGAGTTCAACCGCAAGGACGACGAGCTCCTGGACGAGGCCGCGGACTTCGACGAGGGGGAGGACGGCGCCGAGTGACCCCCGGGTGCCGTACGACCATGACGAACGTGACGAAAGACGAGGAGGCGTAGCCGTGGACATCGACATGAGTGCCCTGCGCACGCTGGTCAACGAGAAGAACATCCCCTTCGACCTGCTGGTCGAGTCCATCGAGTCCGCCCTCCTCACCGCGTACCACCGCACCGAGGGCTCGCGCCGCCGGGCCCGGGTGCACCTGGACCGCAAGAGCGGCCACGTCACCGTGTGGGCCATGGAGGACCCGGCGGAGCTGGACGAGGGCGTCGAGCCGAAGGAGTTCGACGACACCCCGAACGGCTTCGGCCGGATCGCGTCCAGCATCGGCATCCAGGTGATGATGCAGCGCCTGCGCGACGCCGCCGACGACCAGACCTTCGGTGAGTACGCCGGCAAGGAGGGCGACATCGTCACCGGTGTCGTCCAGCAGGGCAACGACCCGAAGAACGTGCTGGTCGACATCGGCAAGCTGGAGGCCATCCTGCCGCCGCAGGAGCAGGTCCCGGGCGAGGACTACCGGCACGGCACCCGGCTGAAGTGCTACGTGGTGGCCGTGCGCCGGGGTGTGCGCGGTGCTTCGGTGACGCTGTCGCGCACCCACCCGAGCCTGGTGAAGAAGCTGTTCGCGCTGGAGGTCCCGGAGATCGCGGACGGCAGCGTGGAGATCGCGGCGATCGCCCGTGAGGCCGGCCACCGGACCAAGATCGCGGTCTGGTCGCGCCGCCAGGGCCTGAACGCCAAGGGCGCCTGCATCGGCCCGATGGGCTCCCGGGTGCGCGCGGTGATGGGCGAGCTGCACGGCGAGAAGATCGACATCGTCGACTGGTCGGAGGACCCCCGGGAGATGGTGGCCGCCGCCCTGTCGCCCGCACGGGTGACCAGCGTGGAGATCGTGGACGCCGCCCAGCGCTCCGCCCGGGTGATCGTTCCGGACTACCAGCTGTCGCTGGCGATCGGCAAGGAGGGGCAGAACGCCCGTCTGGCCGCACGCCTGACCGGCTGGCGGATCGACATCCGGCCGGACACCGAGGGCCAGGCCGAGGAATCGCAGGCCCGGTAATCAGTGTTGTCCTCGGTGGCCCCCGCCGGTCCTTCGGGGTCGGCGGGGCGGCGCCATGTCGCTCCGGAGGGGTAGACTTGCCTTCGTCTGGCCGGACGCACGTCCGAGCACGCCCGGAACGCACCTGCGTGGGCTGCCGCAAGCGCGCGGCCAAGCACCAGCTGTTGCGTGTCACGGCGGTCGAGGGCGAGTGCGTCCCCGATCCACGTGGCGCACTCCCGGGCCGGGGCGCTCATCTGCACCCCGATCCGGCCTGCCTCGACCTCGCGGTCCGCCGTCGGGCGTTCCCACGGGCCTTCCGGCTCCAGGGCGCACTCGACACCGAGCGGCTCCGCGGGTTCGTCGGGGAGCGGGCGGGCGAAGCCTCGTAGCAGGGCCGCCTCCCGCGACGGCCGCCGCTCGCGCGGCGGAGAACCACCGCAACAAGCACAGCGCTCGGGCAGCCGCGCGCCGTGCCCCAGTCAGGTACCTCGCGATGTGGAAGTAGGTCGAGATTGCGATGAGCACTCGATGAGTACGCGATGAGTACGCGATGGGTACGCCCATGAAGTAGCGACAGTCCGGCGGACGAGACCCCCGGACTCATAGACAGGAGTGAAGTGGCTAAGGTCCGGGTTTACGAACTCGCCAAGGAGCTTGGCTTGGAGAGCAAGGCCGTCATGGCCAAGCTCACCGAGCTCGGTGAGTTCGTCCGTTCGGCGTCCTCGACGATCGAGGCGCCGGTCGTGCGCAAGTTGACTGACGCGCTTGGCGTGTCCCCCACCAGTGGTGGTTCCGCTGCCAAGCCGGGCCCGCGGAAGACCGCGGCGCCCTCCCCCGCCGCCGGCTCGGGTGCCCCGAAGCCGGGTGCCCCGACCCCGGGTCCGCGCCCCAGCGCGACCCCTGGTCCCCGTCCGACCCCGGCTGCCGCCGCGCCTTCCGCGCCGGCCGCCCCCGCCCCGGCCGCCGCGAAGCCG
>NZ_JBEXWT010000096.1:0-33878 GCF_040629945.1 Kitasatospora sp. NPDC005856
CGCTCCCGCGCCTCCTTGCGGGAGACCCCCCGGTGCGCCCGGAACATCTCCCCCAGCTGGTAGCCGACGCTGAGCACCGGGTTCAGCGCGGACAGCGCGTCCTGGAAGATCATCGCGATCTTCCGGCCGCGGATCTTGCGCCGCTCCTCCTTGCTCATCCTGAGCATGTCCTTGCCCCGGTACAGGATCTCGCCGCGCGGGATCCGGGCCGGCGGCATGTCCAGGATGCCCATGATCGCCTGCGCCGTCACCGACTTGCCCGAGCCGGACTCCCCCAGCACCGCCAGCGTCTCCCCCGCCGCGACGGAGTAGTTGACGCCGTTCACGGCCCTGGCGACGCCGTCCCGGGTGACGAACTCGACGTGCAGGTCCCGGACGTCGAGCAGCGGCCCCTGGTACGGCGCCTCCTGCTCGCGCCCGGTGGCTGTCACCGCTGTACTCACGATGCGCTCCCTCGCTCAGCGAAGCTTCGGATCGAGGGCGTCGCGGACCGCGTCGCCCATCATGATGAAGGCCAGCACGGTGACGGACAGGGCCGCGGCCGGGAAGAACATCACGTACGGCGCGGTCCGGATCACCTTCTGGGCGGAGGAGATGTCGATGCCCCAGGAGATGGTCGGCTCCTGCAGACCGATGCCGAGGAAGCTCAGCGTCGCCTCGGTCGCGATGTAGCCGCCGAGCGCGATGGTCGCCACCACGATCACCGGCGCGACGGCGTTCGGCAGGATGTGCCGGAACATCAGCCGTCCGGTCCCGGCCCCGAGGGCCCGGCCCGCCACCACGAAGTCGGACTGTTTGACGGTCAGCACCGCGCCGCGCATGACGCGGGCGATCTGGGTCCAGCCGAGGACGGCCAGGGCGACCACCACGGTCCACACCGTGCGGACGGTGAACGCGTTCAGCAGCACCAGTGCGCCGAGCAGCAGCGGGATGCCGAAGAAGATGTCGACGATCCGGGAGATCACCGCGTCGACGGCCCCGCCGTAGTACCCGGCGACCATCCCGGTCAGCCCGCCGAGCAGGGTGACCGCGGCGGTCACGAAGATGCCGACGGTGATCGAGGCCCGGGCGCCGTAGACGACCCGGGCGTAGATGGAGCGGCCCTGCGCGTCGTAGCCGAACCAGCCGGCGCCGAAGAAGTCCGTCCAGTCCGGCCGCCTGAGGTAGTCGTGCACCAGGTCGGCCTTGCGCGGGTTGGCGTCGGTGAAGGCCCAGGGGAAGATCGCCACGAGCACCAGCAGCAGGATCAGCACGACGGAGATCAGGAAGATCGGCCGCCGGCGCAGGTCCCGCCAGGCGTCGCCCCAGAGGCTGCGGGCTTCCTCCCGCTTCTGCACGTCGGGCTCGACCAGGGTCTCCTGCTCCACCGCCATGCCCTGCTCCCCCGCGTAGTCGAGACGGGAGACGCCCGGCTTGGGGTGCGGTTCGAACGAGTCCTCGTCATGGATGTCAGGCATAGCGGATCCTCGGGTCCAGGACCGCGTAGAGCAGGTCGACGAGCAGGCTGGCGACCAGGTAGATGATCACCAGGACGGTCACGATGCCGACCACGGTCGGGCCTTCCTTCTGGTTGATCGCCCGGTACAGGACGTTGCCGATGCCCTGGACGTTGAAGATGCCCTCGGTGACGATCGCCCCGCCCATCAGCGCGCCGAGGTCGGTGCCGAGGAAGGTGACCACCGGGATGAGCGAGTTGCGCAGCAGGTGGCGGGGGATGATGGTGCGCCGGGGCAGGCCCTTGGCGGTCGCGGTCCGGATGTAGTCGGCCCGCAGGTTCTCGCCGATGGAGGTCCGGGTGAGCCGGGCGACGTACGCGAGCGAGAGCGAGCCCAGGACGATCGCCGGCAGGATCAGCTGGGAGAGGTCGTAGCTGTCCTGCACCGTCGGCGTGACCCAGCCCAGGTTGGTGGCGAACACGGTCTGCGCGATGTAGGCCAGCACGAAGACCGGGATCGAGATCACCACCAGGGTCAGTACCAGCACCAGGGTGTCCGCGATGCTGCCGCGCTTCAGCCCGGAGAGCACGCCGAAGGCGAGGCCCACGACCATCTCGAAGACGAAGGCCATCAGCGCCAGGCGGATGGTGACCGGGAAGGCGTCCGCCATGATGTCGGAGACCGGGCGGCCGGTGAAGCTGGTCCCGAAGTCCCCCTGGAAGAGGTTCCCCATGTAGTGCAGGTACTGCTTCCACAGCGGCTGGTCCAGGTAGTACGTGTGCTTGATGCTCGCGACCACCGACGGGTCGGCGGCCTTCTCTCCGAACAGCGCGACCACCGGGTCGCCCGGCAGCGTGTAGACCATCACGAAGATCAGCAGCGTGGTGCCGAAGAACACCGGGATCATCTGCAGCACCCGCCGCAGCACGTAACTGCCCATCCGAGCCTCCTTCCTGTGGGCCCGACCGGCCGGACCGGTCGGGCGGGAGACCGCGCCCCGCCCTCCGTGCGGGGAGGGCGGGGTCGGCGCGCGGGGATCAGGGTCCGGGGATCAGCCCTTGACCTCGACCTGCGTCCAGGCCGGGTTGCCGAAGGAGTCGAACTTCACGTTCTGCACCTTGGTCGAGTAGCCCGAGTTGGTGCGGTAGTACCAGAGCGGGATGGCCGGCATGCCGCTCTGCAGCACCGCCTCGGCCTGCTGGTAGCCGGTCACCGTGTCGGCGACGCTGGGGGCCTCGTCGGCCTGGGTCGCCGCCTGGTCGAACTGCGGGTTGCTGTACCCGGTGTCGTTGGAGGCGGCACCGGTGCGGTACACGTCGGCCAGGAAGTTGGCGTTCAGGGGGTAGTCCTGCACCCAGCCGGTGCGGAAGGCACCGTTGAGCTGGTGCGTGGTGATGGCCTGGCGGGCGGTCTTGAAGTCGGGCTTCGGGTCGCCGAGGCAGTCGACGCCGGTGTTCTGCCGGATCGAGTTGCAGACCGCGTCGACCCACTCCTTGTGGCCGCCGTCCGCGTTGTAGGTGATCAGCACCTTGTTGCCGGGGACGCCGCCGCCCTGCTGGATCAGCTGCTTGGCCTTGGCGGGGTCGAAGGTGCAGAAGTCCCCGCAGGTGCCGGCCTTGTAGCCCTCGACGCCCTCCGCCACCCAGGCGCTGGCCGGCGCGCGGGAGCCCTGCAGCACCGTCTTGGTGATGGTGTCGCGGTCGATCGCCATCGAGAGGCCCTGGCGCACCTGGGCCTTCTCCGGGGCGGCCCAGTCGGCCTGGTAGAGCGTGAAGCCGATGTTCTGGATGGCGCCCTGCGGCGCGTCCACCGCGCGGTCGCCGAGGTCGCTCTTGTACGTGGCCAGGGCGGACGGCGGCACCTGGTCCATCACGTCCAGGTTGTTGGACTGGAGGTCGGCGTAGGCGGCCTCGGACGTGGTGTACATCTTGAAGACGACGCCGCCGTTCTTCGGCTTGTCCACGCCCTGGTAGTCCGGGAACGTCTTGGTGACCACCTGGCTGTTGTGCGCCCAGCTGACGAACTGGTACGGACCGTTGCCCACCGGCTTCTGCCCGTACCCGGCCGGGTCCTTGAAGAAGCCCTCGGGCAGCGGCGAGAAGGCGATGTAGCCGAGCTTGTACTCGAAGTACGAGACCTTGTGGTTCAGCTTGACGGTGAAGTGCAGGTCGTCGGTGACGGTCAGTCCGGACATCTTGTCCGTGGCCGGCTGCCCGGAGACCGGGTGGACGTCCTCGTAGCCCTCGATGTCGGAGAACCAGGAGCTGTTGATCTGGTTGTTGGCCGGGTTGGCGCCCCAGTTCCAGGCGTCGACGAAGTTCTGGGCGTGCACCGGTGTGCCGTCGTGGAACTTCCAGCCGTCCTTCAGCGTGATGACGAAGGTCTGCGAGTCACTGGTGTCGATCTTCTCGGCGACCTGCATCCGGATGCTGGCGTTGCTGGGGTCGTAGTCGACCAGCCCCTTGAAGAGGTTCTGGATGATGCGACCGCCGCCGGTCTCGTTCGCGTTGGCGGGCTGCAACGGGTTCTGCGGCTCGTTGCTCTGGTAGCTGAAGCTCTTGGTGGCGTCCGACGAGCCGCCGCCTCCTCCGCTGTCGTTGCTGCTGCACCCGGTGGCCACCAGGACCACGGACGTCGCAACGGCGAGGACCCAACGAGCGCGGGCGGCTACGGGCATGGAGGTCCCTCCTCAGGGTGTGTGTCGCATCACACCCCATGAGAAGCGCGCCCCGGCGACGGCGCGAGTCAGGTGCACCCGGACGGGTGCCGTGACCCTCTGCCGAGTTGACGCGGCGCCGGATCGGCGCAGCACCCGCCGACCGGAACGGCGGAAGGGCCCGCGGCGCGAACGCCACGGGCCCTTCCGGGGACCAGCAGGGGATCAGGCCGCGGCCTGCTCCCGGACCTCGGGGAAGTGGCAGGCCGACTCGTGCGCGGCCGGGCCCTCCAACAGCGAGGGGACCGCGAGCAGCGGGACCTCCTCCGAGCACCGCTCCTCCGCCTTCCAGCAGCGGGTGCGGAAGCGGCAGCCGGACGGCGGGTTGGCCGGCGACGGGATGTCGCCGACGAGCACGATCCGGTCCCGGGTCTCGCGCGCCGCCGGGTCCGGCACCGGCACCGCGGAGAGCAGCGCCTGGGTGTACGGGTGGGTGGCGTTCTCGTAGATCTCCTCGTCCGAGCCGATCTCGACCATCTTGCCCAGGTACATCACGCCGACGCGGTCGGAGATGTGCCGGACGATGGAGAGGTCGTGCGCGATGAACATGTAGGAGAGGCCGAACTCGCCCTGCAGCTGCTCCAGCAGGTTGATCACCTGCGCCTGGACGGACACGTCCAGGGCGGAGACCGGCTCGTCGCAGATGATGATCTCGGGCTTGAGCGCGAGACCGCGGGCGATGCCGATGCGCTGGCGCTGGCCGCCGGAGAACTGGTGCGGGTACCGGTTGATGTACTCCGGGTTCAGACCCACGACGTCCAGCAGGTCCTGGACGGCCTTGCGGCGGTCGCCCTTGGGCGCCACCTCGGGGTGGATCTCGAACGGCTCGCCGATGATGTCGCCGACCGTCATGCGCGGGTTGAGCGAGGTGTACGGGTCCTGGAACACCATCTGGATGTTCCGGCGGACGGCCTTCAGGGCGGCACCCTGCAGCTGCGAGATGTCCTCGCCCTTGAACAGCACCTGGCCGGAGGTGGCCCGCTCCAGGTTCATCAGCACCTTGGCCAGCGTGGACTTGCCACAGCCGGACTCGCCGACGATGCCGAGGGTCTCGCCCTTCTTCAGCTCGAAGGAGATGCCGTCGACCGCCTTGACCGCGCCGACCTGCTTCTTGAAGAGGATGCCCTGGGTCAGCGGGTAGTGCTTGACCAGGTCCTTGACCTCCAGGATGTTCTCAGCCATGGAGGGTCTCCTTCCAGAGGTGGCACGCGCTGCGGCGGCCGGTGAGCTCCTTGCCGTCCTTGTCCGTCACGTGGTGCAGCGCCGGGATCTCGGTGCGGCACAGGTCGGTGGCGACGTCGCAGCGGGGGTTGAACGCGCAGCCGGCCGGAACCTTGAGCAGGTTCGGGGGCAGGCCCTTGATCGCGTACAGCTCCTGGCCCTTCTGGTCCAGGCGCGGGATGGAGCGGAGCAGGCCCTTGGTGTACGGGTGCGCGGGGTTCGCGTACAGGTCGTGCACGGGGGCGGTCTCGACGATCCGGCCCGCGTACATCACGGCGATCTTGTCCGCGACGTCGGCGACCACGCCGAGGTCGTGGGTGATCAGGATCAGGCCCATGTTGTACTCGGCCTGGAGCTCGGCCAGCAGGTCCATCACCTGGGCCTGGACGGTGACGTCCAGGGCGGTGGTGGGCTCGTCCGCGATGATCAGGTCGGGCTGGAGCGACAGCGCCATGGCGATCATGATGCGCTGGCGCATGCCGCCGGAGAACTGGTGCGGGTAGTCGTCCACCCGCTGCCGGGCGGCGGGGATGCGCACCCGGTCCATCAGCTCGATGGCCTTCTCCTTCGCCTCCTTCTTGGAGGCGCCCTGGTGCACGCGGAACATCTCGCCGAGCTGGTAGCCGACGCTGAGCACCGGGTTCAGCGCGGAGAGCGCGTCCTGGAAGATCATCGCGATCTTCCGGCCGCGGATCTTGCGCCGCTCCTCGTTGCTCATCGTGAGCATGTCCTGGCCGCGGTACAGGATCTGGCCCTGGGTCACCTTGCCCGGGGGCATGTCCAGGATGCCCATGATGGTCTGCGCCGTCACGGACTTGCCGGAGCCGGACTCGCCGAGCACGGCGAGGGTCTCGCCGGCCGCGACGGAGTAGTTGACGCCGTTCACGGCCTTGGCGACGCCGTCCCGGGTGTGGAACTCCACGTGGAGGTCCTTCACCTCGAGGAGAGGCGTGCCGACTTCGAGCCGGTCGTTCTTCTGGTTGTTCTCGATCACGGTGGTCATCGGGTCGTCACCTCTTCTCTCAGCGGAGCTTCGGGTCGAGGGCGTCGCGCACCGCGTCGCCGAGCATGATGAACGCCAGCACCGTAAGGCTCAGCATTCCGGCAGGGAAGAACAGGGCGAACGGAGCCGTACGGATCACCTTCTGGGCCGAGTTGATGTCGATGCCCCAGGAGATGGTCGGGTCCTGCAGACCGATGCCGAGGAAGCTCAGCGTCGCCTCGGTGGCGATGTAACCGCCGAGCGCGATGGTGGCGACGACGATCACCGGGGCGATCGCGTTCGGCAGGATGTGCTTGAACATGATCCGGCCGGTGCCGGCGCCGAGCGCCTTGGCGGCCGTCACGAAGTCGGCCTGCTTGACCGTGATCACCGAGCCGCGCATGACACGGGTCATCTGGGTCCAGCCCAGGGCGACCAGCGCGAAGACCACGCTCCAGACGGTGCGCGAGGTGAAGGCGTTCAGGACCACCAGCGAACCGAGCAGCAGCGGGATGCCGAAGAAGATGTCGGTGACGCGGGAGATGATCGTGTCGACCCAGCCGCCGAAGTAGCCGGCCACCATGCCGGCGATGCCGCCGAGGACGGTCACGCCGACGGTGACGCAGATGCCGACGATGATCGAGGCGCGGGCGCCGTAGACGACGCGGGCGTAGATGCTGCGGCCCTGGAGGTCGTAGCCGAACCAGTCCGCCTGGAAGAGGTGGCTGTAGTTCGGCTTCGTCAGGTAGTGGCTGCGCAGGTCGCCGGCCCGCGGGTCCACCGAGGTGAACAGCCCGGGGGCGATCGCGATGACGATCAGCAGCAGGATCAGCAGCGCGGAGATCACGAAGATCGGCTTGCGGCGCAGGTCGTGCCAGGCGTCGGAGCCGAGGCTGCGGGGCTTCTCGGGCTTGGCGGCCGCGGTGGCGGTGCGCTGCTCCGGGATCTCCGCGGTGGTCTTCTTCTCGGTCAGGTCAGGCATAACGGATCCTCGGGTCCAGGACCGCGTAAAGCAGGTCGACGATCAGGCCGGCGGCCAGGTACACGAGCACCAGGAAGGCGACGAAGCCGGAGACCGTCGAGCCCTCCTTCATGTTGATCGCTTTGAACAGCGCGTTGCCGACACCCGTGACGTTGAAGATGCCTTCGGTGACGATCGCGCCGCCCATCAGGGCACCGAGGTCGGTACCGAGGAAGGTGACGACCGGGATCATCGAGTTGCGGAGCAGGTGGGTGCCGATCACCTTGCGCCGCGGCAGGCCCTTGGCCACCGCGGTGCGGACGTAGTCCGCCTTGATGTTCTCGGCTATGGAGGTACGGGTGAGGCGCGCGACGTAGGCCAGCGAGAGCGAGCCGAGCACGATGGCCGGCAGCACCAGCTGGGTGATGTCGTTGCTGTCCTGGACGGTCGGGGTGACCCACTTCAGGTTCTGCCCGAAGACCGTCTGGAAGATGAAGCCGAGCACCGGGACCGGGATCGAGATCAGCAGCAGGGTCATGACCAGGGCGCCCTTGTCGAACGCCTTGCCACGGCGCAGACCGGCGAACAGGCCGATGGCGACGCCGAGCACGATCTCGATGGCGAACGCGAACAGCGCGAGCCGGATGGTGACCGGCAGAGCCTCGGTGATCTTGTCGATGACCGGGCGCTGGTCCAGGCCGGTGCCGAAGTCGCCGGTGAGCAGCTTCCCCATGTAGTCGAAGTACTGCTGGATCATCGGCTTGTCGAAGCCCATCTGGTGCCTCAGGGCTGCGACCTGCACCGGGTCCGGTGCCTTGTCGCCCCACATCGCTGCCACCGGGTCACCCGGCAGCGCGTGCACCATGAAAAAGATGAGTGCGGTCGTTCCGAAGAACACCGGAATCATCTGGAGCAGTCGCCTCGCGACAAAGCGCCCCATCGTGCCTCCATGTATGGCTCTGCCGGGCCCGTCAACCCGGCAAGAGATAAGTCGGCGTGCCAACGGCCGGCGCCAGTCCTCGCCCTTGTGGGGATGGACGGGCACCGGCCGTTGTCACCGGGTCAGGCGGTGCCGACCGATTACTTCTTCTTGACCTCGACGTCGGTGTAGACCGGGTCGCCGAAGGAGTTGAACTTCACGTTCTGGACGTTCTTGGAGTAGCCGGAGCTGGTCTTGTAGTACCAGAGCGGGATGGCCGGCATGTCCTTGGCCAGAACGGCCTCGGCCTGCTGGTAGAGCTCGGCGGTCTTCTCGACCGTGGTGGCGGCGTCCGCCTCCTGCGACAGCTTGTCGAACTCGGGGCTGGAGTAGCTGCCGTCGTTGGCGGCGGCACCGGTGCCGTAGACGTCGCGCAGGAAGTTGGCGTTCAGCGGGTAGTCCTGGACCCAGCCGGTGCGCATCATGCTCTGGACCTGCTTGTTGGTGACCAGGTCACGCGAGGTCTTGAAGTCCGGCTTCGGGTCACCGAGGCACTCGACGCCGGTGTTCTGCCGGATCGAGTTGCAGACCGCGTCCACCCACTCCTTGTGGCCACCGTCGGAGTTGTACTGGATGAGGACCTTGCCGTTGGGGACGCCGCCACCCTCGGCGATCAGCTGCTTGGCCTTCTCCGGGTTGAACTTGCAGGCGTCGCCGCAGGTGCCGGCCTTGTAGCCCATGACGCCGGGCGCCACGAACGAGTCGGCGGGGATGCGGTTGCCGTTCAGCACGGTCTTGGTGATGGTCTCGCGGTCGATCGCCATCGAGAGGCCCTGACGGACCTTCTCCTTGCCCGGGGTGTCCCAGCCGGCCTGGTACAGCGCGAAGGAGATGTTCTGGATGGCGCCCTGCGGCTGGTCGACCGCGCGCTTGCCCAGGTCGTCCTTGTACTTCGGCAGGTCGGTCGGGTCGACCTGGTCCAGCACGTCCAGCGTGTCGGACATCAGGTCCTTGTACGCGGCCTCGCCGGCGGTGTAGTTGCGGAAGACGATTCCGCCGTTCTTCGGCTTGTCGATGCCCGTGTACTTGTCGTAGGCGGCCAGGGTGATGGCCTTGTTGTGCTCCCACGAGACGAACTTGTAGGGGCCGTTGCCGACCGGCTTCTGGCCGTAGCCGGCCGGGTCGGCGAAGAAGCCCTCGGGCAGCGGGAAGAAGGCCGAGTAGCCGAGCTTGTACGTGAAGTACGAGACCGGGCTGGAGAGTTCGATCGTGAAGTGGGTGTCGTCGACGACCTTCAGACCGGACATCTCGGTGGCGGTCGGGTCGCCCTTGTCCTTGTCCGGGTGGACGGCGTCGTAGCCGACGATGTCCGAGAACCAGTCGGAGTTGATCTGGTTGTTCTTCGGGTTGGCCGACCAGTTCCAGGAGCTCACGAAGGACTTGGCGGTGACCGGGGTGCCGTCGTGGAAGGTCCAGCCGGACTTCAGCGTGACGGTGTAGTTCTTGGCGTCGGTGGTCTCGATCTTCTCGGCCACCTGGTTGCGCAGGGCACCGGTCGCGGGGTCGTAGTCGACGAGGCCCTTGAAGAGCTGCTTGACGATACGGCCGCCCTGGTTCTCCATGGCGTTCGCCGGCTGGAGCGGGCGCTGCGGCTCCGCGCTCTGGTAGCTGAACTTGCCCTGCGGGTCGACCGCGGCGCTGTCGGAGCTACCCCCGGAGGAGTCGCTGCTGCTGCACGCAGTCGCGGCGAGGGCGACAGCAACTGCTGCGACAACCCACTTGGCCTGGCTCGCACCGCGCATCGGTGTGCCTCCTGAATTCGACGTTGCAACGAGGAGGGCACTGCGGAACGGTTGTCACCGGGCCCGCTGTGCCGTCCGCGCTCGTGGTTTCGGCGCGCACCCCTGCGCGTTCACCCTTGACCCGAGCCTGACTGCACCCACTATCCGTCACGCACGGACACGAAAGTGACCAGTGACGATCTCAATTAGGTCACATGAACAGTCGGTAAGTTTCGAAAACCGGACATTTGAGACATAGCCAGACAGGCACCAAACGGACAGTCGTCACGGATGACGAACTGTCACGTCCGCTCAGCGGACACTCTGGCGTGATGAGCGCTATTCCGTGAATAGCGGCCCCGACAACTTGGAGTAGTTGAAAAAGTTCGCCCCCCTCTCCATGGGAAAGGGGGGCGAATCATTCCGGCCAATGGCCGTTCAGTGCGTCCGGATCACGCCTTCTTGGCGCGCGAGGCGGTGCGCCCGCGGTCCTTCTGGTCAAGGACGACCTTACGGATGCGAACCGTCTCCGGGGTCACCTCGATGCACTCGTCCTCGCGGCAGAACTCCAGCGACTGCTCCAGCGAGAGCTTGCGCGGCGGGACGATCGACTCGGCCACGTCAGCGTTCGAGGAACGCATGTTGGTGAGCTTCTTCTCCTTGGTGATGTTCACGTCCATGTCGTCGGCGCGCGAGTTCTCGCCGACGATCATGCCCTCGTACACCTCGGTGCCCGGCTCGCAGAAGAGCACGCCGCGCTCCTGGAGGTTGGTCATCGCGAAGGCGGTCACCACGCCGGCCCGGTCGGCGACCAGGGAGCCGTTGTTGCGGGTGGTCAGCGTGCCGAACCACGGCTCGTGGCCCTCGTGGATCGAGTGGGCGATGCCGGTGCCGCGGGTGTTGGTGAGGAACTCGGTCCGGAAGCCGATCAGACCGCGGGACGGGACGACGAACTCCATCCGGACCCAGCCCGAGCCGTGGTTGGACATGTTGTCCATCCGGCCCTTGCGGATGCCCATGAGCTGGGTGACGGCGCCCATGTGCTCCTCGGGCACGTCCACCGTGAGGCGCTCGACGGGCTCGTGGGTCTTGCCGTTGACCTCCTTGGTGACGACCTGCGGCTTGCCGACGGTCAGCTCGAAGCCCTCGCGGCGCATGGTCTCGATCAGGATGGCCAGCGCCAGCTCACCGCGGCCCTGCACCTCCCAGGCGTCCGGGCGCTCGGTGTCCAGGACGCGCAGCGAGACGTTACCGATCAGCTCGCGGTCCAGGCGGTCCTTCACCTGGCGGGCGGTGACCTTGCGGTCCACCTTGCCCGCGGCCTTGGCGTCCGCGCCCTTGCCCGAGCCGCCACGGCCGACCAGCGGGGAGGTGTTGGTGCCGATGGTCATCGAGATGGCCGGCTCGTCCACCGTGATCAGCGGCAGCGCGATCGGGTTCTCCGGGTCGGCCAGGGTCTCGCCGATCATGATGTCGGAGATGCCGGCGACGGCGCAGATGTCACCGGGGCCCGCCACCTCGGCCGGCTTGCGGGTGAGCGCCTCGGTCATCAGCAGCTCGGAGATGCGCACGTTCGAGATGCTGCCGTCGCGCTTGATCCAGGCCACGGTCTGGCCCTTGCGCAGCTCGCCCTGCTCGACGCGCAGCAGCGCGATGCGGCCGAGGAAGTTGTCGGCGTCCAGGTTGGTGACGTGGGCCTGGAGCGGGGCGTCCTCGTCGTAGCTGGGGGCCGGGACGTGCTCCAGCAGGGTGGAGAAGAACGGCTCCAGGTTGGTGCTGTCGGCCGGGACGGTGCCGTTCTCCGGCTTGGTCAGCGAGGCGACGCCGTCACGGGCGCAGGCGTAGACGATCGGGAACTCGATCTGGTCCTCGTCCGCGTCCAGGTCCAGGAACAGGTCGTAGGTCTCGTTGATGACCTCGTCGATCCGGGAGTCCGGACGGTCGGTCTTGTTGATGCAGAGGATGACGGGCAGACGGGCCGACAGCGCCTTGCGGAGCACGAAGCGGGTCTGCGGCAGCGGACCCTCGGAGGCGTCGACCAGCAGGACGACCGCGTCCACCATCGACAGACCGCGCTCGACCTCGCCACCGAAGTCGGCGTGGCCCGGGGTGTCGATGATGTTGATGGTGATCGGCGCGCCACCGTCCTTGGGGTGGTACTTGACCGCGGTGTTCTTCGCGAGAATGGTGATGCCCTTCTCGCGCTCCAGATCGTTGGAGTCCATCATCCGGTCGTCGAGCTGCTGGTGGGCGGCGAAGGCGCCGGCCTGCTTCAGCATGGCGTCGACGAGGGTGGTCTTGCCGTGGTCGACGTGGGCGACGATGGCGACGTTACGGATGTCGTTGCGCGTGGGCATGCCTAGCGGATTCTCCCGGAATCGTGGGTTGCGGCGCCCGGCCGCGAGACGCCGGCCGGCGATCCCTGTTGATCGCCGCCGCCCGTTCCGCCTGCTACTACCGGTCCACCCGCCGGGCATATGGACATGCCTCGGCTTCCTCCTATCGTACGGGGAACCGCCCAGCGGAGCAGAAACGAGCTGGTCGAGCGGGATCAAGATCACAGGTGTGTCACACACCCTTCACCCCACGGCCGCCCTCCGACACGCTTCCGTTCGTGATTCGACACCTCTGGGCCTCCCTGCCCTGGCTGCTGCGCGCAGCCGGCGCCACGGCCCTGTACCTCGCGATGCTCCACGACCTGCCGGCCCTGACCGCCCTCGGCTGCGTGATCGGCTTCCTGGTGGGCCAGGAACCGCTGTCCGACCTCTGGTTCCTGCTCACCCACCGGTTCTGCGGCGCGCGGCTGTACTCCGCTTCGTACGGCAGGGGCCGGAGGCTGTGGAGCGGCACGATCGCCACGGTGCCGGTCGAGCTGGGTCTCGTGCCGACGAGCGGGTTCCTGTTCCCCTGGGGGCTGCTGCCCGTCCGCGCGCCCCGGCTGCGGCTGTGGCTCGCCTCGGTCGCGCGGTTCGGACTGCACGCGGGCCTCGGGGCCTGGCTGGCGACCTCCGCCACGGGGCTGCCCCGGGGCATCGGCCTCGGTCTGCTGTTCACCCTCGGCATGACCGCGGTGACCACCGCGACGAGCCCGGTCAACTCGCTCTGGGCCGTGTTCGTCATGCCCTTCCGGCCGGGATCCGTGTCGGTCGACGCCGAGTCGCCGAGCGCTGTCGAGGCCGAGCGGTACCTGGTCCGGGGCCGGATCTCCGAGGCGCGCCGCAAGCTGGACGAGGGCACGCCCATGGTCCTCACCGCGACCGGGATCGCCCTGGCCGAGGGCCGCTACACGGAGGCCGAGCGGCTTGCCGACGAGGCCTTCGAGCGGGGCCACACCGCGGCCGACTCGAGTGTGGCCTTCCTCGCCGCCATGGCCTTCGTGGGCCGCGTCGACGCCGGGGAGCACTCCCCCGCGCGGGCCGCAGCGCTGCTGGAGCCGTATCTCGTCCGGCTGGGCGTCCACGACCGGACGCTCGCCCGGGACTTCCTCCCGGCGGCGGACCTCGCCCGGTTCCGGAACGACCCGCGGACCGCCGTCCGAGCCGCCCGCCGGCTGTCGAACGCGGTCGGCTCCCGCTTCCACCGGTCCCTGGCCTGCTGCTCGCTCGCTGCCGCCCTCATGGCCGACGGGCGACCGGAGGAGGCCCGCGAGGCGCTCGCCCGGGCGCGTCGGGAGTGCCCCGAGCTGGCCCGGATCGCCGATGTGGAACGCATGCCGGAACGCGGGCCCGCGACGGCCGCCCGGGTGGGCTAGCGGCTCCAGCCGACGTCCTGGAAGCGGGGCCAGCCGAAGCCGTACGCGCCGGCGCCGAGCACTCCGGTACGGACGCCGACCAGCTCCGGCCGCTGGTAGAGCGGCACCGAGTGGCCGAGCTGCCAGAGCCGTGCGTCCGCCTCCTGGAGCAGGCCCAGGCGGGCCGCCCGGTCCGGTTCGGTGGCCGCGCGGTCGAACAGCCGGTCGATCTCCTCGGTGCCGACGCGGCCGAAGTTGCCGCCCGGCTCGGGCACGCCGTCCGGGTCCGGCCGGGGCTTGGCGTAGGCGGAACGCTGTTCGACCGCCGGGCTGGGGCCGGCCGGCCAGGACAGGAGCGCGAGGTCGTAGTCCCCGGCCGCCAGGTGCTCCCCGACGAAGGACCCGGCGGGCGCGGGCACCCGCCGCACCGCGATCCCGGACTGCGCGAAGCCCGCGCCGAGCGCCTCGGCGGTGCGCTCGGCGGTCGCCGAACCGGCCGGGACGAGCAGCGAGAGGGCGAGCGGCTGGCCGCCCTTGGTCCGGGTTCCCCCGCCTGAGGGCCGCATCCAGCCCGCCTCGTCCAACAGCCGGCCCGGATCCGCCGGTCCGGCCGCGGCGCTGTTGTCCCGGTAGCCCTCCTGGTCGCCCGCGAACAGGTGGCTGCCCAGCGCAGCGGCGGGCAGGCCCAGCGGGGTGAGCGCGGCGTCGGCGATCCGCCGCCGGTCGACGGCCCGGACGAGGGCCCGGCGCACCAGCGGGTCGGTCAGCGGGCCGCGCGCGGCGTTGAGGGTGAGCTGGGTGAGCGAGGCCGCGGCGGCCCGGTGCACGGTGACGCCGGGCAGCGACTCGGCCCGCCGCAGGGCCAGTGCCGCCGCCTCGGGCGCGGCCGCGGGCGGCGGCGCGGCGGAAGCGGACCCGGAAGCGGAAGCCGACGCGGATGCTGATGCGGAGGCGGAGGGAGACGGGGACGGGGACGCCGACGCCGACGCAGGGGCGGAAGCGGAAGCGGAGGCCGACGCCGAGGGCCCGGAGGGAGCGGCCGGCACCGCCCGGTCCACCGCCGCGGTGAGCGGGGCGATGTCCAGCCGGTCCTGGTCCAGCGCGTCCAGCCGCCGCTCGGGCGGCGCGGCGAGGAAGTCGATCCGGTCGGCCTTCGGCCGGTCGCCCCACCAGAGCGGGCTGCGCACCAGGGTGACCGTCCCACCCTCGGCGTCGTACCGGGAGAGGGCGTACGGCCCGGCGCTCGGGCGGCCGCCGTCGGTCAGCGGCCGGCCGAACGCGGCCGGGTCGGCCGTCTCGGCGGCCGGGTAGAGCGGGCCGAACAGCGCGCGCCACTCGGCGTACGGCCGCCGGAAGGTCACCCGGACCTCGTGCGGGTCGGCGCCCTGGGCGACCGACTCGATGGCGTCGTACCCGGCCGCCCTCCCGCTCCGGTGGGCCTGGTCCGGGCGGGACAGCGCGATCCGCTGGGCGTCGAGGTCGGCGGCCGAGACCGGGGTGCCGTCGCTCCAGACGGCGCGCGGGTTGAGCCGGTAGGTCACCACCTGCGGCTGCTGCCCGGGCGGCGACGACTCGACGCCCGCGAGGTAGTCGGGGTCGGGGAGGAGTCTGCCGTGCTCGTCGGGCCGGAACAGCGAGGGGTACAGCGCGTGGGCGAGCAGCGCCGAGTCGGCGCTCGCCGCGCCCTGGTAGACGTTCAGCGTGGCCGGGACGCCGTCCAGCGCCCAGCGCAGCGTGCCGCCGTCCCGGACGGCGGCGCGGTCGGCGGGCCCGACGTCCCCGGTGGTGGCGCTGGGCGCGGCCGGAACGGGCACGGGGGCGGGGGTGCGGGCGGGGCCCGGGTCGTCGGAGCAGCCGCCGAGGCCGGCGGCGAGCAGCAGCGCGGCGGCTGCGGCGGTGAGCTGGCGGACGCGCATGGCCGCCATCGAACGCCGCTGCGGGCGCTCGGCCCGCTCCGACACGGCGGGCCGCCGGGCGACTGCACCCGTCCGGCCCACCGCCGCGAGCGGCTACAGGGCCAGCTCGAACCAGACGATCTTGCCCTTGGGGGTGCGCCGACTGCCCCAGCGCTCGGCCAGCAGGCTGACCAGCTGCAGGCCGCGCCCGCCCTCGTCGGTCTCCTGCGCGCGCCGCTGCCGGGGCTGTGCGTAGCCGTCGTCCCAGACCTCGCAGACCAGGCTGCGCTCGCGCAGCAGCCGCAGCCGGATCTCGCCCCGCCCGTGCCTGAGCGCGTTGGTGACCAGCTCGCTGACCAGCAGCTCGGTGGTGTCGACCAGCTCCTCCAGCCCCCGCGAGAGCAGCCAGCTGCACGCCAGCTCCCGGGCCTTGGCCACCGAGGTGGGCTCGGGCGGCAGGACCCAGTTGCCGATGGCGTCGTCGGGGAAGGCGTGCACCTTGGCCATCAGCAGGGCGATGTCGTCCTCGCCGTGGTGCGGGTTGAGCTCGCCGAGGACGTGGTCGCAGAGGTCCTCCAGCCCCTTGCCCTCGTCGGAGAGCGCGACCCGGAAGGCCCGCAGGCCCTCGTCCAGCTGGTGCTTGCGGCTCTCCACCAGGCCGTCGGTGTAGAGGGCGAGCACGGCGCCGTCCGGGAGGGTCAGCTCGACCTCCTCGAAGGGCTCGCCGCCGACGCCGAGCGGCAGGCCGGGCGGCACGTCGAGCATCCGGGCACCCTCGCCGGGGCTGAGCAGGACGGGCGGCAGGTGGCCGGCGTTGGCGATCCAGCAGCGCCGGGTGACGGCGTCGTAGACCGCGTAGACGCAGGTCGCCAGGTAGACCTCGCGGGCCTCCTCGTCGGCGGTCGAGGTGAGCCGCCCGTACGGGGTGGGCGGCCCGGCCGGCACGGAGTCGTCGCCGAGGCCGCGGGCGATCTCGTCCAGGGCGGTGAGCACCTCGCCCGGCTCCAGGTCGAGCATCGCCAGGGTGCGGACGGCGGTGCGCAGCTGGCCCATCGCGACGGCGGCGCGCAGACCGCGGCCCATCACGTCGCCGATGACCAGGGCGGTGCGGTTGCCGGGCAGCGGGATGACGTCGAACCAGTCGCCGCCGACCTCGGTGTTGTTGTTGCTGGGCAGGTAGCGGCAGGCGATCTCCAGGCCGCTGGCGGCCGGGTTGCCCGGGGGCAGCAGGCTGCGCTGGAGGATCAGCGCCCGCTCGTGCTCGCGCCGGTAGAGCCGGGCGTTGTCGATGCAGACGGCTGCGCGGGCGACGAGCTCCTCGGCGATCGCGACGTCGCGGGCGTCGAAGGGCTCGCTGCCGATCGCCCGGGAGAGCTGGACGAGACCGAGCACCTGGTCGCGGGCGACCAGCGGGACGATCAGGGTGGAGCGCAGCAGCGGGTCGCGCCCGGGCTCGGGGACGACGCTGCGGCCGGTGCGCAGCGCCCGGGCGTGCGGGGAGCGGCGCGGGTAACAGAGGGTGCCGCCGGCCTCGGCGATCGGCAGGCCGGTCACCGAGCCGAGCACCGAGGAGGCGCCGCCGACCACGCTGGAGACGGCGACCCGGCGCAGTTCGCCGCTGCCGTCGGTGAGCACGGTGTCGCCGAGCCGGCCGGCGCTGGGCACGGTCTCGCCGGAGAGCAGCGCGGTGTAGAGGTCGACGGTGGCGAGGTCGCAGAACGGCGGGACGACGACGTCCAGCAGTTCCTTGGCGGTGGTCTCCAGGTCGAGCGTGGAGCCGATGTGCGCGCTGGCCTCGTTGAGCAGGGCCAGGTTGCGGCGCACGCCGTCGGCCTCGCGCTCGGCGACGTGCCGGCTGGTGACGTCGGAGACCTGCCCGGCGACGCCCATGGTCTGCCCGGCGGATCCGTTCAGGCGGTACAGCGAGACGGCCCAGAGCCGGTTGCCCTCGCGGGTCGGGACGGCGCCGTGGAAGCGCAGGTCGAAGACGGGCTCGCCGGTGGCCAGGACCTTGCGCAGGGCGGCGGTGAGCCGGTCGGCCTCGGACGGCGGGAAGAGGTCGTGCGGGGTGAGGCCCTCCAGGTCGGTGGGGACCAGGCCCATCCCGGAGGCGAAGGCGTCGTTGACCCGCTGCAGCCGCAGCCGGTCGTCGAACAGCACGAAGCCGGTGGGCGTCTGCCCGAAGACGGCCTCGGAGGCGGCCAGGTCGGTCTCGATCCGGCGCAGCCGGCCGAGGTCGACGGCCAGGCAGGTGGCGCCCGCGGTGGGCAGCGAGCTGTCGGGCATCAGGTAGAGCTCGGCGAGGCCCTCGCCGCCGTCGGCGTCCCGGTACGGGGTGGTGCCGACCCATTCCTCGCCCGCCAGGGTGCGTTCCAGCCGGGCCCGGCCGCGCTGCCAGAGTTCGCGGGGGACGAAGGTGGCGATCGGGTCGGTGCCGACGGCCTCGGCGGCCGGGACCCCGAAGAACTCGGCGGCGCGCTCGCTCCACTGGCTGATCCGCCCGTCGGGGCCGATCGCGAAGGTGGCGACCCGGATGTAGTCGTAGATCGAGCCGGGATCGCCGGCGCCCCAGGGCCGGTCCCCGACGGCGGGACGGTGGCCGCGGCCGGGGACCGCGCCGTCCGGTACGGGCAGGTGCGAGGAGCCGGCCTGCCCGGGTACAGCGGCATGACCGCTGCTCCTCGGCGACACGCTCCGCGCCGGAGTGCTGTTCAACGGACCGACCCCTCCAACCCGCGACCGTCCGGATGTCGAGAAGACCGAGTATTCATCATCGAGGGGTACGTTCACACGCCCTCAACATCACAACATCAGATCGGGCGAAGGTTTTTGTCCTACCGCCCGCGCAACCACAATGCCACGCTCGCGCCCCCTTCCGGAGCGCGCGCTCCCCCTGAGCGCCCGATGGCATATGCGGCACCGCTCCCCCGCTGTTCGCTCCGCTCACGATCCGTCCGGCTCATTACCCGGCAGCGCCTGCTCGAACCAGACCACCTTGCCGATCCCCTCGGCCCGGGCGCCCCAGCGCAGCGCCAGCCGGTGGACCAGCTCCAGGCCGCGCCCGCCCTCGTCGGCCTCGGCGGCGTGCCGCTCCCGGGGCGGGTCGGGCAGCGGGTCCGAGACCTCGACCAGCAGCGTCTCCCCGAGTGTCAGCCGTACCCCGATGGGGGCGCTGGCGTACCGGATCGCGTTCGTGACCAGCTCGCTGACCAGCAGCTCCGCGATGTCGGTGAGCTCCTCGACGCCCCACTCGGCGAGCGTGGCGCGGACCAGCCGGCGCGCCCGGGAGACGGCGGTGGGCTCGGCCGGCAGGGTCCAGCCCACCGTCGGGGTGCCGGCCCGGCCGTGGCCGAGCCGGGCCAGCAGCAGCGCGACGTCGTCCGGCTCCCGGCCCTGCTCCATGGTGTCCAGCACCGCCTCGCAGGCGGCCTGGATGGAGGCGTGCGGCTCCTGGAGCACGGTGATCAGCCGGCCGAGGCCGACGTCCAGGTCCTTGTCCCGGGACTCGACCAGGCCGTCGGTGCACAGCGCCAGCAGGCTGCCCTCGGGGATCTTCAGTTCGACCGATTCGAACGGAACTCCGCCCACTCCGAGCGGGGTGCCGGAGGGCAGGTCGAGGATGCGGCCGGCGCCGCCGCGCAGCGGGCCGCCGTCACGGGTCGGCTCCGCACCGTCCTCGCCCGGCACCACCAGCACCGGCGGGATGTGCCCGGCCTTGGCGACGGTGAGCCGGGCCGTCGTCGGGTCGAAGACGGCGTAGACGCAGGTGGCCAGCAGCGCCTCGTCCGGCCCCTGGGCGAGGTCGTCGGCCAGCTCGTGGACGTGCCGCAGCAGGACGTCCGGCGGCAGGTCGAGGGCGGCCAGCACCCGGACGGCGGTGCGCAGCCGTCCCATGGTGGCGGCGGCCCGCAGGCCGTGGCCCATCACGTCGCCGACCACCAGCGCGGTGCGGTCGCCGGGCAGCGGGATGACGTCGAACCAGTCGCCGCCGACCTCGGTGCCGCTGCTGCCGGGCACGTACCGGTAGGCGACCTCGACACCGGCGGGCTGCGGGACCTGCTGCGGGAGCAGGGTCCGCTGGAGGGTGAGCGCGGCGGTGCGTTCGCGGGCGTAGAGGCGGGCGTTGTCCAGCGAGCTGCCGGCCCGGTCGGCCAGCTCGACGGTGAAGGCCAGGTCGTCCCGGTCGAAGCCCTCGCGGTAGCCGGCCCGGCTGACCAGCAGCAGGCCGATCACGATGCCGCGGGCGCGCAGCGGAACGACCAGCATCGAGTGCACGCCGAGGTCCCGGGCGGCCTGCGTCTTGGGGTCGCCGGGGTAGGTCACCTCGTCCAGCTGGTCGGCGCCGGACAGCAGCTCGGGCACGCCGGTGCGCAGCACCCGGCCGCAGACGGAGTCCTCGGCGAAGGTGATCCGGGCGCCGCGGCGCAGCATCACGTCCACCTCGGGGCCGTCCTGGACGGAGGCGGTGCCGAGCTGGAGCAGCGAGGTGCGCCGGTCGTGGCCGTGCCGGGGCAGGTCGTCGCCGTGCGCGACGGCCTGGAGCAGGATCACCGCCGAGTGGTCGCTCAGCCGGGGGACGACGGACCCGGCCAGTTCCTGGGCGATCCGGGAGGCGTCCAGCAGGTCGCCGACCCGGGAGCCGAACTCGTTGAGCAGCGAGAGCCGGCGCCGGGCGTGCTCGACCTTGGCGACCGCCCGGTAGCGCTCGGTCACGTCCATCACGGTGCCCGAGATGCCGAGCACCCGGCCGGAGCGGTCGGTCATCCGGCTGTAGGAGATCGACCGGTAGCCGGCCCGGGTGGTGACCGGGGAGGCCAGGGTGACGTCGATGACCGGCTCGCCGGTGGCCAGCACCTGGCGCTGGATGGCGGTGATCTCGTCGGCGGCCCGCTCCGGCAGGGTCTCGCCGGTGGTGCGGCCGACGTGGTCGTCCGGGGCGACGCCGTTCATCTCGGCGAGGGTCCGGTTGACGGCGGTGTAGCGCAGGTCGCTGTCCATGATGGCGATGCCCAGCGGGGACTGCTCGAACAGCGCGTCGCGCACCGCGAGGTCCCGCTCGACGGCCTGGACGGCGGCCGCCTCGGCCATGCTGACCTGGAGGAACGGGGTGCCGTCGCCGTCCACCAGGAGGGAGATCCGGGCGTCCACGGCGACCGGGGCGCCGTCCCGGTCGCGCAGCTCGGCGTGGCCGGCCCAGCGGCCGTGCCGCAGGGTGTCCTGGATCGCGCGCCGGATCCGGGCGATCTGCTCCCGGTCGGGGATCAGCTCGTCGATCCGGCGGCCGACCAGCAGCTCGTTCGGCCAGCCGAGCAGTTCCTCGGCGGCCGGGCTCCAGAGCACCACCCGGCCCGCGGTGTCCAGGATCGCGATGGCGACCTTGAGCATGTCCAGCAGGCTGCCCTCGGCGGGCGCGCCCGGGCCACCGGGGCGGCCGCGGCCGCCCGGGGTGTCGGCCGGTCCGCCGGGGAACGGCCGGCCGGGGCGGCCGCGCAGGCCGGACCGGGCGCCGGGACCGGGCGCCGCCGGGGCGGACGCCGACTGGTCGGGGTGCGCGGCGTCGGGGGCCTCGGCGGTGCCGCCGCGGCGACGGCCGACCGGCGGCTGGGGGGCGGCCGGACGGGCGGCGCGGCGCAGTCGGGCGCGGGCGGCGGCGCTCCCGGTGGAGGTTGCCCGCCGCTCTCCCCCGCCGCCGTTCCCGGTAGTCGACACCGACGGGGCCTCCGGCTCTGGTCGGGATCGGCGTCGCCGGCTGGGGACGGCTCACCGATGGTGACGAATAGTGCCGAAAAGTGACATACCCAGCAGCCTCCAGGCTATCCCGGCCCCTGGGTCGTCTTATCCGATTGACCTACTCGGCGGACTGCGCGTCGCCCGCCGTCGGGATGCCGTCCGCGGCCGCCGTCCCGCCCTCCGTCCCACCCTCCGTGAGCAGCCGGGCGACGTGTGGCAGCACGTCACGGTCGTGATCGATCCAGTCCACGGTGTCCAGCTCGTCCGGGCCCAGCCAGCGCAGCGCGTCGTGGTCCTCCAGCGCCCGCGGCTCGCCCGCCAGCAATTCGGCGGCCCAGAAGCGCAGCTCCAGGCCGGGGCGCACGGCCCACGCGCCCGGCAGCCGGGTCAGCGCGCGCGCCCGTACGCCGAGCTCCTCCAGCAGCTCCCGCTCCAACGCCTGCGCCTCCGTCTCCCCGGGCTCGGCCTTCCCGCCGGGGAACTCCCACCGGCCGGCCACCGCCTCGGGCGCGCTGCGCCGGGCGGCGAGCACCCGGCCGTCGCGGACCAGCGCGCCGCCGACCACGATCCGGGGGGTGGCGCGGGTGTCCGGGGTGTCGGTGCGGGGCGTGCCCGTCGTGGCGTCCATGGGGCCGACCCTACGGGGTCAGGCGTTGCGGACCGTCCCGTCCGCCGGTTCCGGCCGGTCCGGCCCGTCCGCCTCGACCCAGTACATCTGCTTGTGGCCGCGGGCCTCGAACTCGGCGGCCAGCCGCCGGGCCTCGACCCGGTCGAGGTCCCTGGCGACCAGGAAGCGGTTGCCGTTGTCGTCCTGCCGCATCACCCGGTAGGTGCCCATGGCGGGAGGCTACCCGCGGTCTCCCGCTCCGGGCCGGGGAGGTCGGGTCCCCGGCTCGCGTGGGGGTCGGGCCGGGGACGCGACCACGACGGTACGGGCGGCGCGTTACCGGCAGGTACGGTCGCGGTCAACGGCCGGTAACCGGAGGCCCGGACCGCTCAGACCCGCAGGTCGGGCGCCTGCTCGCCGGTGGACAGGCCCAGCCCGCGGCGGATCTCCAGGATCGTCGGCGTCGTCCTGGCCTCCATCGCCCTGGCCTTGCGGAGGTCGCCCGCCAGGTCGGTGCCGGAGGCCGCGGCGTCCCAGGCGGCGGCGGCCTGCGCCTTGGCCTCGGCCAGCTTGGCGATCTTCGGCTGGACGTCGGCCGGCCAGGCCACCCCCGTCCTGCCCAGCACCGCCGCCTCGGTCCGGGAGGCGGAGGCCACCCTCCGGGCCCAGGCCCGGTAGTCGACCTCGGCCTCGGAGACGTCCCCGTCCGGCTGCTCCAGGTAGTCGTCGTTGAAGCTCCGGGCGGCCTCCAGGTAGGCCAGCTGGGGCGCGGTCAGACGGCTCCGGTCGGTGCGGACCGTTCCCCGGTGCCGGTCCTCGCGGTCCTCGTAGGCACAGGTGACGTACCGTGCGCCGGACGCCCAGTTCTTCGCGGTCGGGTAGAGGTAGACGTCGTCCATGCCGTCCGGAACGGCCCACTGGTCGAGCGCGTAGCCGCCCAGCACCCCGCGGCACAGCCGTCCGGCCGCCTCCCGGGCCGCGCTCTCGCCCGGGTAGAGGCCGTTGCCGCTCGGGATCAGGGCGGTGCCCGCCACCTCGCCGTGGTGCGGCCCGGCGCAGGCCACCCGGTGCACCCAGTACACCGTCTCGTCGCCGTTCCCGTCCGCCGTCGAACCGCCGTCGGGGGAGTCGTAGCAGTCCCCGGCCTTGAGGTCGGACCAGTGCACCGAGCCGGCCGGCGCCTTCGGGGCCTGGCCGAAACGGCCGGCCCGCGCCGAGCTGAAGTCCGCCGCGCCGAGCCCGATGGCCAGCAGCACCGTGCCGATCGTGCCGAGCACCAGGCCGGTCACCGCCATGCCGGAGCCGCGCTCCTTGCGGCGGTTGATCTGCACCAGCGCGAGGATGCCGAACACCAGGGCCACCGGGGCCACCAGGAGCAGGCCGGTGACCAGGGAGCCGACGGCGAAGCCGTTGGTGGGGGCGGGCGCGGGCGCGGGGCCCGGGAAGTACCCGGGCACGGGGGCGGCCGGCCCCTGCCCCGGGTCGGGGGCCTGGGCGTACGGATGGCCGGGCGGGAAGCCGGACCTGGCGGGCGGGGTGACGGAGGCCCAGCCTCCGGCGGGCAGCGGGTACGGCGGCTGGGGCGGGGCGGCCGACGGCGGGACGGCCTGCGGGGCCGGGGCGGCGGGATGGACGGGGGCGGGGGCGGCGGGATGGACGGCGGGCGGGCCGGCGGAGAAGTCGGGTGCGGCCCAGGGGTCGGCGGGGGCGGGCGGGGCGGGCTCCGGTTCGGCCTGCTCCGGCCGCCCGGCCCGCTCCGACTCGTCGGCCGCGGCGGGCCGCTCGTGCTCGACCGGGCGCGCGGGCCGCGCGGTGTCCTTGCGGAAGTCCACCCGGGGGTCCTGACCGGCCGTCGGCGCTTCCGCCGGGTCCGCGGCCGTCCCCGTCCCCGTGTCGGTGCCGGTGTCGGCGCCGGTGTCCGCGTCGGTCCCCGAAGCGGTGCCCGCGTCCGCGTCCGCGTCGGCCCCCGTGGCCGCGGGCGACTCCGGCCCCGGAACGAGCGGCTCGGACTCAGGCTTGGACACGTGGACTCCCCCAACCACCGGAACGGCATCGGCTCGGCACTCGGCACCATGGCTCGGACCCGAACGGGCCCGATCTGAACGGTCGCGCGACTTTACCCGATCTTTCCGAACACCCGCCCGCCCTTACCGGCCCGCCCTCCGGGCCCTTCCTCCACCGGCTCAGCCGCGGGCCAGGATCTCGCCGTGCAGCATCGAGAACCAGCCGTCCCCGGCGGCGCTCCACTCCCGCCAGCCGTCCGCGATCCGGCCCAGCTCGTCCTGGTCCGCGAAGCCCCGTTCGACCGCCGTCCGGCCCAGTGCGGTGCCCGTCACCCGGTCCGCCCACATCCCGCCCCACCAGGCACGCTGCTCGGGCGTCGCGTACGTCCAGGTGCCGGCGCTCGCGGTGACCTCGGTGAAGCCGGCCGCGCGGGCCCAGGACAGCAGCCGCCGGCCGGCATCCGGCTCACCGCCGTTGGCACGGGCGGTCCGCCGGTACAGCTCCAGCCACCGGTCCAGCGCGGGCACCTCCGGGAACCAGGTCATCGAGGCGTAGTCGACGTCGCGGACCGCGACCACGCCGCCCGGCGCCGTCACCCGCCGCAGCTCGCGCAGCGCGGCCACCGGGTCGGCCACGTGCTGGAGCACCTGGTGGGCGTGCACCACGTCGAACTCGCCGTCCCGGTACGGCAGTCGGTGCACGTCGGCGCAGTCGAACGCGACGTTGGCCAGACCCCGCCCGGCGATGTGTCCGGCCGCCTGTTCCAGCACCTCGGCGGAGGTGTCCACCGCGACCACCCGCCCCCGCGGGCCGACCAGTCCGGCCAGGTCCGCGGTGATCGTGCCGGGGCCGCAGCCGACGTCCAGCAGGGCCTGCCCGGGCCGCAGTTCGGACAGCAGGTAGCCGGCCGAGTCGGCGGCCGTGCGGGAGCGGTGCGAGCGCAGCACGGCCTCCTGGTGGCCGTGGGTGTAGACGGCGGCGGGCTGCGGTCCGGTCATGAGGTCCCCCTGGGCGGTCGACTGGCTGCGGTCGGCCGCGGTGCTCCGCGGCGCCCCCGACGCTACTCGTCGTTCCGCATGTCGAGAAGAACCGTCTCGAATGTCGGTCATGGCAGGTCCGGACGGCATTCGCGGGTCCGGACGGCATTCGGCCGCCGTACCGTGGAGGCGCCCCCGACAGAACGGTCCCCGCCCATGCCCGGCCCGCGCCCCCACGTCCTGCTGAGCGCCGCCGTCTCGCTCGACGGCCACCTCGACGACGCCTCCCCCGACCGACTGCTGCTCTCCAACGCCGCCGACTTCGACCGGGTCGACGAGGAGCGCGCCGCCGCCGACGCGATCCTCGTCGGCGGCAACACCCTGCGCGCCGACAACCCCCGACTGCTGGTCAACGACCCCGGACGCCGGGCCGCCCGTCTGGCCGCCGGCCGGCCCGAACACCCGCTGAAGGTGACGCTCAGCGCGAGCGGCGCGCTCGACGCCGGGCTGCGGTTCTGGCACACCGGCGGCGACCGCCTCGCCTACACCACGGACGCCGGGGCCGCGGTGCTGCGCCCCCGGCTGGACGGGCTGGCCGAGGTGGTCGCGCTGGGCGACGCGGTGGACCTCGGCGCGGTGCTGGACGACCTGGGCGCCCGCGGGGTGCGCCGGCTGATGGTCGAGGGCGGCGGGGGCGTGCACACCCAGTTCCTGTCCCAGGGGCTCGCGGACGAGCTCCAGCTGGCCGTCGCCCCGCTGCTGGTCGGCCAGGCCGAGGCGCCCCGGTTCGTCCGCCCGGCCGCGTTCCCCGGCGGTCCGGCCCGGCGGATGCGGCTGCTGGAGGCACGTACCGTGGGCGACGTCGTCCTGCTCAGGTACGCCCCGAAGGAGCCCGCACCGTGACCCCGTCCGTGTCCACCGACCTCGCTCACCTGCGCCGGGCCGTCGAGCTCTCCCGCCGCTGCCCGCCGTCCGGGACGGCCTTCTCGGTCGGCGCGGTGATCGTCGGCGCCGACGGCGCGGTGCTGGCGGAGGGCTACAGCCGGGAGGCGGACCCGCACGACCACGCCGAGGAGGCGGCGCTGGCCAAGCTTCCGGCGGGCGACCCGCGGCTGCGCGGGGCGACGGTCTACAGCTCGCTGGAGCCCTGCGGGCAGCGCGCCTCCCGGCCGGTGCCGTGCGCCCGGCTGCTCGTCGCGGCGGGCGTGCCGCGGGTGGTGGTCGCCTGGCGCGAGCCGGACCTGTTCGTCGCCGACTGCCAGGGCACCGCACTGCTGACGGCGGCCGGCATCGAGGTGGTGGAGCTGCCGGAGCTGGCCGAGGAGGCCCGCGCGGTCAACGCCCACCTGCTCGGACACGAGTGATCTTTTGTATCATCAAGGAACAAAAGATCACCGCCCCGTTCCCCGAGGAGCCTCCCCATGCCCGCCACCCCCGTCCGGCTGACCGCCCGAGCCGTGCTCCTGGACATGGACGGCACCCTGGTCAACTCCGACGCCGTGGTCGAACGCTGCTTCACCCGCTGGGCCGAGCGGCACGGCCTGGACCCCGCCGAGGTGCTCGCCTTCGCGCACGGCCGCCAGGGCCACGCGACCATGGCCCACTTCCTGCCGGACCGCCCGGTCGAGCTCAACCTGGCCGAGAACGCGCGCATGCTCGACGAGGAGCGCGCCGACATCGAGGGCGTCGTCCCGGTGCCCGGCGCCGCCGCCTTCCTCGCCTCGCTGGCCGACCTCCCGCACGCCCTGATCACCTCCGCCGACCAGCCGCTCGCCCGGGTCCGGATGGCCGCCGCCGGCCTGCCGCTGCCGCCCGTCCTGATCACCGCCGAGTCCGTCGGTGCCGGCAAGCCCGACCCCGAGGGCTTCCTCAAGGGCGCCGCCGCCCTCGGCTTCGCCCCCGCCGACTGCCTCGCCTTCGAGGACTCCGGCGCCGGCATCGCCGCCGCCAGGGCCGCCGGCACCCGCGTCATCGGCATCGGCCCGCGCGCCCTCCCCCACCACCCGGACGCCCACGCCGCCACCCTCACCGCCGTCACCGTCACCGCCGCCCCCGACGGCCTGCTCACCGTCACCATCGCCTGACCGCCGGGACGCCGAGGGGGCCGACCCCGAGCGGAGTCCGGCCCCTCGGCATCAGTCGTGGCAGCGGGCTGCCCGCCAGGTCCCGACACCGCGTCAACGCGGAAGGGCGGAAGGGCGGAAAAGGGAATCGGGGCTTGCCTCCGGAGAGGCAAGCCCCGATCCAGCACGGTGGCAGCACGTCACGACCGAGGATCAGTAGTGGTAGCGGGCCGCCAGGATGATGATCTCCCGATCCGTGACCAGGTGGACGAGGCGGTGCTCGTCATCGATCCGCCGCGACCAGGCCCCGGGCAGGTGGTACTTCAGCGGCTCGGGCTTGCCGATCCCGGCGAACGGGTCGCGCAGGACGTCCTCGATGAGCCTGTTGATCCGGGCGAGCATCTTGCGGTCGCTCTTCAGCCAGGATGAGTTCCCGCTCGGAGAGCCCCGTGCCGCCGAGCGCGTTCTCGTACGCCTTCAGCAGCCGACGGGCGTTCGCCGGCGAGCGCAACCGTGCTTGGAGACGATCTCGATGGCCTCGTGATCGTCGTTGACCTTCTTGATCAACGGGAAGAGAGCCTTGCGCGCCTCGCTGGCAGTGATCGACATCGACTGAACTCCCTCCACGACTGGTACCACATAACGCACCACTGGGTGAGATCCAGGGGTCGGAAAGCACGAAAAGGACGACGGGGCTCGCCTCACGTGAGGCGAGCCCCGTTCGACCTGCGCCGTTGGCAGATCAATCCGGCCCAAGGCAATCGATCGATCAGACGTTGAAGCGGAACTCCACCACGTCGCCGTCCTGCATGACGTACTCCTTGCCCTCGATGCGGGCCTTGCCCTTGGCGCGGGCTTCGGCGGTGGAGCCGGTCTCGACCAGGTCGGTGAAGGCGATGACCTCGGCCTTGATGAAGCCCTTCTGGAAGTCGGTGTGGATGACTCCGGCGGCCTCGGGGGCGGTGGCGCCCTTCTTGATGGTCCAGGCGCGGGCTTCCTTCGGGCCGGCCGTCAGGTAGGTCTGGAGGCCGAGGGTGTCGAAGCCGACCCGGGCGAGGGTGGCGAGACCGGGCTCCTCCTGGCCCATGGACTGGAGGAGCTCCAGGGCCTCGGCGTCGTCCAACTCGATCAGCTCGGACTCGATCTTGGCGTTCAGGAAGATCGCCTCGGCCGGGGCGACCAGCTCGCGCTGGGCCTGCTTGAAGTCCTCGTCCGCCAGCTCGTCCTCGTCCACGTTGAAGACGTAGAGGAAGGGCTTGGCGGTCAGCAGGTGGAGCTCACGGATCGGGGTGGTGTCGAAGCCGGCCTCGAAGAGGGTCTTGCCGGTCTCCAGGATCGCCTGCGCGGCCTCGGCGGCGGCCAGCACGGGGGCGGTGTCCTTCTTGAGGCGCGCCTCCTTCTGGAGCCGCGGCAGGACCTTCTCGACGGTCTGGAGGTCGGCCAGGATCAGCTCGGTGTGGATGGTCTCGATGTCGTCCTTGGGCGACACCTTGCCGTCCACGTGCACCACGTCCGGGTCGGTGAAGGCGCGCACGACCTGGCAGATCGCGTCGGACTCGCGGATGTTGGCGAGGAACTTGTTGCCCAGGCCCTCGCCCTCGCTGGCGCCGCGCACGATGCCGGCGATGTCGACGAAGTCGACGGTGGCCGGGAGGATGCGCTGGGAGCCGAAGATCTCGGCGAGCTTGGTCAGCCGCTCGTCCGGGACGCCCACCACGCCGACGTTCGGCTCGATGGTGGCGAACGGGTAGTTGGCCGCCAGCACGTCGTTCTTGGTCAGGGCGTTGAACAGGGTCGACTTGCCGACGTTCGGCAGGCCGACGATTCCGATCGTGAGCGACATGAAGCGCAGTCCCGTGGGCTTGGAGGAGTTGGGTCGGCACCGTACGGGCCGACCCCCAAGTCTACGGGCAGCCCCCGCACTGCCTCACTCCTCGGTCGCCGCCGCCCGGGGCTCCAGGAACTCCAGCCGGTTGCCCAGCTTGTCGTGGGCGTTGAAGCGCCGGCGGCCGGGCAGGTTGTCGTCCCAGGCCACCGGGTGGCCGTGGGCGGTGAGGTGGTCGGCGAGCGCGTCCAGCGAGTCGACCACGATGCCCGGGTGCCCCTTGCGGGACGGGCGGAAGTCCGGGGTCACGCCCAGGTGCACCTCGACGCCGCCGCCGCGGAACCAGCAGCCGCCGCGAGCGGCGAGCACCGGCGGCTTCGGCAGCTCGGTCATGCCGAGCACGCCGGACCAGAACGCGCGGCACTCGTCCTCGGCGCCGGCCGGGATGTCGATCTGGACGTGGTCGAGCTGTTCGAACGTGAAATCGGTCATGTTTTCCCCCGTGAAGAGACCCGTGAACGGACCCGGTGATCACCGGGCGTCGGCTCGGCCGTGCAGGTCAGCCGACCTGAACGACGATCACATCACTACTCCGTCCGGAGACACGGGGCAAGACCTGAACGGTCCATTACACAGTGTGGCGATGATCGGACCGTACGTTGGGCGGGTGGAGCAGAGCATCCGTACCCAGCCGCCAGGGCCCAGACGCCGTCCGCCGACCCGCGCGGCGGCAGCCGCCGTCCCCGGTCCAGGCCGGGCTCCCGAGACCGCCGGAGCCCCCTCCGGGCCCGCCCCCGCCTCCCGGCTGCGCCCGGCGGCCGGCCCGTCCGCCGCCGCCCGCCCGGCCGGCCCCCGGCTGCGCCTGCGCCTGCCGCTGCGCGGGCGCGGCCACGGCGACGACCAGCTGTACGGGCGGCGGCGCACCGGCCGGCCGGCCCGGCTGACGGCCGTCGGCACCGGGGTGGTCGCCGTGCTGGCGACGCTCGCGGTGGCGGGCGTGGACCGGCTGCTGTTCGACGACCTGGGCTGGCTGTTCGGCCTCGGCTACCTGCTGGTCTGCTTCCAGCTGGCCGTCCGGGTGCGCTATGCCGACCTGCTGGCCGCACCGATCAGCGGGCCGATCGCCTTCGCGCTCGCCCTGCTGCTGCTCGAACCGGTGAGCTCCCCCGGTGTCACCGCCCAGGTGGTCTCGCTGGCGACCGGGCTGGCGCTGCGGGCGGGCTGGCTGTTCTCCGGCACCGGGCTGGCCGCACTGATCGTGCTCGCCCGGTTCGTCGCCCAGCGCCGGATCCAGCGCGCCCGCTGAGACCCCTTCCCCAGGGACCGCCGGCGCAGGGGCCCGGGTCCTGGAAACCGGTGAAGAGACCGGGAGTCCTGGAAAGGGGAAGGGCAGGGGGGCCGGCCCGTCAGCCCTCCGCCCGGGCCGCCGCCATGGCGGCGCCGACGATCCCCGCGTCGTTGCGCAGCTCCGCCGGCACCACCCGTGCCTCACGGTCCTTCAGCAGCGGCAGGAACTTCTCGTGCTTGCGGCTCACCCCGCCGCCGATCACGATCAGCCCCGGCGAGAACAGTCCCTCCACCAGGTCCAGGTACTCGTCGACCCGCCCGGCCCACTGCTCCCAGTTCAGCCCGTGCCGGTCCTTGGCGGCCGAGGAGGCCCGGCGCTCGGCGTCCTTGCCGCGCAGCTCCAGGTGGCCCAGCTCGGTGTTGGGCACCAGCGTGCCGTCCACGAACAGGGCGCTGCCGATGCCGGTGCCGAAGGTGAGCACCAGGACGACGCCGGGCTCGGCCCGTCCCGCGCCGTGCGTGAGCTCGGCCAGTCCGGCCGCGTCCGCGTCGTTCAGGACGGTCGCGGGCATCCCCAGCGCCTGACGGAAGAGGCCGGCCGCGTCCAGGCCGATCCAGCCCTTGTCCACGTTGGCCGCCGTCCGGGTGCGGCCGTCGACGACCACGCCGGGGAAGGTCAGCCCGACCGGGCCCTGGTGGCCGAAGTGGCGGACCACCTCGCAGACGGCGGCGACCACGGCCTCGGGGGCGGACGGCTGCGGGGTGAGCACCTTGTGGCGTTCCTCGGCGAGCACGCCCCGGGCGAGGTCGACGGGCGCGCCCTTGATCCCCGAGCCGCCGATGTCCACGCCGAATACCGCCGTCATCACGTCCGCCCTCCGCCGTCGGCCGTGGACCCGGCCGGTCCGCGGCCGGTGGATTGTCCACAGCCTGTGCACAAAGCTACGAGAGAGCGCCCGGGCGCGCACAGCAGGAAACCGCACCACGGGAACCGCGCCACGGGAGCCGCACAGCGGGACGCGCACAGCGGGGCGCACGCAACGGGACGCGCACAGCGGAAGGGCCGGCGCCCCGCGACGGGGTGCCGGCCCTTGCGGGTGGGGTCAGAGCTTGCCCGCCGCCTCGGCGCGCAGGTCGCGGCGCAGTTCCTTGGGCAGCGAGAAGGTCAGGTGCTCCTCGGCGGTCTTGACCGTCTCGACCGTGTCGTAACCGCGCGCGGCCAGGAACTCCAGCACGCCGTCGACCAGGATCTCCGGCACCGAGGCGCCGCTGGTCAGGCCGACCGTGGTGACGCCCTCCAGCCACTCCTCGCGGATCTCCTCGGCGAAGTCCACCAGGTGGGCGGCCTTGGCGCCGTACTCCAGGCCGACCTCGACCAGACGGACGGAGTTGGAGGAGTTCTTGGAGCCGACCACGATCAGCAGGTCGGTCTCCGGGGCCATCTGCTTGACCGCGACCTGGCGGTTCTGGGTGGCGTAGCAGATGTCGTCGCTGGGCGGGCTGACCAGCTGCGGGAAGCGGTTCTTCAGCTCGCCGACGGTGGCCATGGTCTCGTCCACGGACAGGGTGGTCTGGGACAGCCAGACGACCTTGGACTCGTCCCGGACCTGCACGTTGGCGACGTCCTCGGCGCCGTCCACCAGGTGGATCCGGTCCGGGGCCTCGCCCATGGTGCCGATGACCTCCTCGTGGCCCTCGTGGCCCACCAGCAGGATGTCGAAGCCCTCGTCGGCGAAGCGGACGGCCTCCTTGTGCACCTTGGTGACCAGCGGGCAGGTCGCGTCGACGGTGGCGAGCTTCCCGGCCCGCGCCTCGTCGTGGACGGACGGGGCGACGCCGTGCGCGGAGAAGACGACGATCGAGCCCTCCGGCACCTCCTCCGTCTCGTCGACGAAGATCGCGCCCTTCTTCTCCAGGGTCTGCACCACGTACTTGTTGTGGACGATCTGCTTGCGGACGTAGATGGGCGCCCCGTACTGCTCCAGGGCCTTCTCCACGGCGATCACGGCGCGGTCGACTCCCGCGCAGTAGCCCCGGGGGGCGGCGAGCAGGACACGGCGCTGCGCGGTCTTGGACATGGCTCCATCGTACGGGCGGCCGCGACCCGCGCCCGCCGTCCCGGCCCCCGCCGGGGAGCCACGCCAACGGCGGGCACTTTCCGTGCAGACCCGGTCAACAACGCTCAAAATATGGTGTCTATGAGCTCTGTGAGCGAGCAGGCGGCGCCGAGCGGCCTGCGCCGCAGTCTGGGCGTCCGCGATCTGATGGTCTACGGGCTGCTGTTCATCGCCCCGATGGCCCCGGTCGGCGTGTTCGGCGTGCTGGACGCCAAGAGCCACGGCGCCGTCGCCACCGTGTACCTGGCCGCGACGGTGGCGATGGGCTTCACCGCCTCCTCGTACGCCCAGATGGTGCGCGCCGTGCCGCAGACCGGCTCGGTGTTCGCCTACGCGCGGGCCGGGCTGGGCGAGGGCCCGGGTTTCGTCGCCGGATGGATGGCGATGCTCGACTACCTGCTGATCCCCGCGGTGGCCTACCTGTTCTCCGGGATCGCGCTGAACTCCCTGGTGCCGGACGTCTCGCGCTGGGTCTGGACGGCGCTCGCGGTGGTACTGACCACCGCGCTCAACCTGGCCGGGGTGCGGACGGCGGCGGCGGTCGGCTTCGCGGTGCTCGCGATGGAGATCGCGGTGCTGGTGGTGTTCGTGGCCGCCGCCGTGGTGGCCCTGGCCCAGGACGGCGCCCGGCGCGGCTGGGACACCCCGTTCACCGCCGTCGGGGACTTCTCGCTGACCGCGGTGATCTCGGCGGTGTCCGTCGCGGTGCTGTCCTACCTGGGCTTCGACGCGATCGCCACCTTCGTGGAGGAGGCGGTCGGCGCCTCGGCGGCGGTGGCCCGGGCGGTGCTCTGGTGCCTGGCGCTGGCCGGGGTGCTGTTCGTCGTCCAGACCTACCTGGCGGCGCTGCTGGAGCCGACCGGACCGCAGCAGCTGGCCGCCGACCCGGCGGCGCAGGGTTCGGCCTTCTACGACACCGTGGAGAGCGGCGTCGGGCACTGGCTGCACGTGCTGGTCGCGGCCGCCAAGGCGATCGGCGCGGCCTTCGCGGCCCTGGCCGGGCAGGCCGCGGCCGGGCGGCTGGTCTTCGCGATGGCCCGGGACGGCCGGCTGCCGCGGGTGCTCGGTTCGGTCGACCCGGCCAGCGCGGTGCCGCGCCGGGCGCTGCTGACGGCCTCGGTGATCACGATGGCGGCGGCGGTCTGGGCGGCCGACCGGGACGACGGGCTGGACCAGCTCACCTCGGTGGTGAACGTGGGCGCGCTGACCGCCTTCGCGCTGCTGCACGCCTCGGTGATCGGCTGGTACGCGGTGCGGCACGGCTCGCGGCGGTGGCTGCCGCACGTGGTCGTGCCGGTGCTGGGGATCGCGGTGATCGCGGCGGTGGTGTACGAGGCGTCGGCCACCGCGCAGCTCGTCGGGCTGGTCTGGCTCGCGGTCGGCCTGGTGGTGCTCGCCGTCCAGGGTGCCACCGGCCGGGGCGGCGGGCGCCGACGGCCGTAGCCACAGCCACAGCCACAGCCGTACGACGGCCGAGGCCGCCCCGACGGCCCCGACCGTGTCGGCGGTCTCGGCCGTGTCGGCGGACGCCGCTAGATGAATGAGTCCGATCGCTGACCTGGCCGCGACCATGACGAAGGGTGCCCGTTGGTTGGTTTGTGAAGACGAACCTGGACACCCTTCTGAC
>NZ_JBEXWT010000097.1:0-25890 GCF_040629945.1 Kitasatospora sp. NPDC005856
GCCCGGGGCGGGGTGGGCGCGCCGGCCCCGCGGCCCCCCCCCCGGCGGGGCCGCGGGGGGGGCCCCCCCCCGCCCCGCCCCCCCCCCCCCCCCGCTTCGGTGCCGTGCGGGGGCACGGCGGCCGGTCAGGTGCGGCGGTCGAAGAGCTTGACGCGCAGCGGCTCCCGGGCCGGGGTGTCGGCCGGCTCCTGCGGGGAGAGGGTGAGGACGAATCCGCCGATCGCGATGACGGCCATGATGGCGACGGCGAGCGGCACGACGAACTGGGAGGCGGGCAGGCCGTCCGCCCGCAGCCGGTCGTCCAGCCGGACGGAGACGGCGGCCATCCCGGTGTAGTGCATCGCGGTGACCGCGACCCCGGCGATCAGGGAGGCGCCGGGGAATTCCCCCGGCCTATCGCCCGGGGGCGGCCTGGGCGATGACGGCCTGCAGACGGGCCCGGACGGTCTCGGCGGCCTCGCGGGTGACCGGGTCCTCGCTCTCCAGCTGCGGGGCGATCAGCTCCACGGCGGCCACCAGGAGCGGCAGGGGCACCTCGGCGGTGCGCAGGTGCAGGAGCTGGGAGGCCGCCCGTTCGCCGGGCGTGGCCGGTGCGGGGGAGGTGGGGGCGGCGGGGATCAGGGCGGTGAGGCCCCGGGGGAGCGGCTGAGTGCTGGTCACCCGGCCCATTCTCCCGTGCGGGCCGCGGCGGCGCCCTGCGGTCCCGGCGGGCGGGTCCCGGCGGGCGACTTGGCACAGCGTCGCCGGTTCTTGGCACCGCGTCTGCCCGCCCGCGAGGAACCGTCCACCGGGGAGGGGCCGCTTCTAATCTCCTTCGTGAGAGCAGCCGCTTTCGGCGGAAGGCGGCTGCCGTCACATCCAGGAGGGGAACGCCTTGCTCAAGATGCGCACCTTCGCGGCGACGGCCGTCGCCGCGGCCTCGCTCACACTCGCGGTCGCCGCCGCCACGCCGGCGTCCGCGACCACGACGAACAACACCTGTTCGACGTGGAACGACGGCAACACGTTCGGTGCCTACTGCTCCGAAGTTTCCCCCGGGAACTACTTCCAGGCCGTCGCCCACTGCAACAACGGCCAGACGGTGTACGGGCTCTGGCACACGGCCGGCGGCAAGATCTGGAGCTACGCGTTCTGCACCAGCGTGAACTCCTCGCTCGCCGGCGGCGGCATCCGTTTCCAGTAGCGCTTTCGGCGGGGATCGGCTTCCGCCACATCTCGAAGGGGACAATTCGATGCTCAAGATGCGTACATGGGCGGCGACGGCCGTCGCCGCGGCCTCGCTCACGCTCGGAGTCGCCGCCGCCACGCCGGCGTCGGCGACCACGACGAACACCTCCTGCTCCACCTGGAGCGACAGCAACACGTTCGGCGCCTACTGCTCCGAGGGCGCCACCTACTTCCGGGCCATCGCCCAGTGCAACAACAACCAGACGGTGTACGGAGAGCTGCGCCGGGTCGGTGGCGGCTCCTGGAGCTACGCGTACTGCAGCAGCGTGGGTGCCTCGCTCCGCAGTGGGACGGTCTCCCTGGCCTGACCGGCCCGGCCCGTTCGTCCCTGAGTGGCCCGCAGCCCTCAAGCCGCCCCCAGCCACCAGGGAGCCCCGGGGACTGCCGGGATCCCCGTCGCCCGGGAATCCCGGCAGTCCCCGCCGGAACACGCCGTGATGCGCGGACCATGACTTCCGGTCGCCGAATTCCCCCTGAACTCGGCGGAGTTCGGGGGGAATTCGGCGACCGGGGCCGTGCCGCCCGGGTTCGGGTCATCGCCCCGGCCGGGTCCCTCCCGCGCCTCGCGGCCACTCCCGCGCCTGCGCCTCTGACTCCGTCCCCGACAGCGCCAGCCGCCGGTGCTCGCGGGGCGAGAGGCCGTGCGCCGCCTTGAACGCGCGGCTGAACTCGGAGGCGCCGGGGATGCCGCAGCGCGCGGCGATGTTCTGGATCGGCAGGGTCCGCAGGGCGGGGTCGGCGAGGTCGCGGTGGGCCTTCCTCATCCGCTGGGCGCGGATGAACGCGGCCACGGTCTCGCCGTGCGAGTACTGGGTGAACAGCCGGTGCAGGTGGCTGACGGAGAGGTGGTGGGCCGCGGCCACCACCGGCGGGGTCAGGCCGGGGTCGTGGAGGTTGCGCCGGACGAACGCCCGCACGCTCTCCACCACGGCCCGCTGCCGGGCGTCCTGCGGCAGCACGTCATCGGTGTCGAGTTCCCCGGCGATCCACGCCGACACCAGGTCGACCACGACCGTCCCGAGGCGGCACGTCTCGGCCGGGGTGAGGCCGGCGGCCCGACGGTCCAGGCCGAGGAGGAACTCCGCCAGCAGCGCGCCCGTCCCCTCCCGCCCGGACAGCCTGCGCCCGAGGAGCGCGCGCACCCGGTGCGGGGGCACGGGCAGCAGCGACGCCGGCACGTCGATGCCCACCCCGGCGGCCCCGGACCGCTCCCGGCCGGGGGCGTCGACCCCGAAGCACCGCACGTCGTACGGGCTCGAGCTGTCGACGAGCGTCAGGTCCCCGACCCCGAAGGTCTCCCGCTGGTCGTCGGCACGCCGCAGGTCCTGACCGCCGGCCGTCAGCAGCGTCAGGTGGTACAACTCCTCGTCCGACCGGCGCACCATGCGCTCGTCGCGCCGGAACCTCGCCGACGGGAACGACGTCCCCAGCAGGGCCACCGGCCCCAGGTCGACCCGTCGCACCTGCGCGGTGAAACGGTCGGCATGGGCGCTGGTCGCGTCGCAGACCCGCGTGCGCCCGACCAGGTCCCGCCAGTGCTCGAAACGCTCCTCCGCCGACAGACCGTCGCCCCCGGCCACGCTCTTCACCCCCACGGACAACTCCGCTTCCTCTCGATCGACTTCCCCCGTCGAACCGGGCCGGCCTCCCCGAGGCCCCGCCCTCGACGAACCCCCCGAAGCCCGGCGGCGCGCTCGCCGCCCCGACCTCGACCTCCCCCTTCCACGGCAGTTCGACGCGGCGGGGGCGGGCTGGGTTGTACGGGGCGGCCCGTGACCTGATTGGTACAGACCACTGATGGTTCGTTGTGATAGAACCTCAGCTCTGTACCGCAAGTGGTCCCGTGACGCGCTGCCCCGGAGCCGCGCGAAGGGCCCCGAGGGGAGTGGCGGATGGTGCTGGCGGGGGTCGGGCGCCGGTTCGGGAGACACGCGGCGGTGCTGGCGGCGGTGGCCGTGAGCATCCTGGTGGCGACGGCGGTGCTGTCCGCGGTGGCCGGGCTGGCCCGGTCGGCCGCCGCCGCCGGGGTGCGCGAGCGCCTCGCCGCCGACGCCGGCCGCTGCGTGGAGGTGTCCGCGCGCTGGACGGCGCAGGGCCTGCCCGCGGCCGACCGGGCGGTGCACGCGGCACTGGTCCGGGCGCTGGACGGCGTCCCCTTCCGTTCCGAGACCGCGCTGCGGTCCGGCATCGCCGTGGACCTGCCGCTGCCGCCCGCCGCCCGCCGGCAGGCCGCCGACACCACGCTGTCCGGGCTGCCGGTGGCACTGCCGGACCCGGGCCGCTACGCCGAACTGCGCAGCGGCAGCTGGCCGGACGCCGCCCCCGTCCCCGAGGCCTCTGGCGCCTCCGCCCCCGGCGCCGCCGCCGGAAACACCCTGCGCGTCGCCCTGCCCGAGGCCACCGCCGACCGCCTCGGCCTGGACAGTGGCAGCACCACGGTCCTGCCGGACCCCGCCACCGGCGGCCCGCTCACGCTCGCCGTGACCGGCGTCTACCGCCCCGCCCCGGCCGCCGCCGCCTTCTGGGCCGGCCTCGCCGGCGCCGACGGCGCGGACCGCGCCCTGCTGCTGGCCGACGGCGCCCGGCTGACGGCCCTGCCCACGTTCGGCACCCGCACCCAGGCCGTCTGGCTGGCCCTGCCCGACACCGGTCGCTCGACCCTGTCCGAACTCGCCGCGCTGCGCGACCGGGTGGCCGCCTTCGCCGGCTCGGACACCGCCCGCTCGGTCTACCGCGGCGCCGCCCCCGCCCTGGCCGACACCAGGGTGCGCAGCGCCCTGCCCGCCGCGGTCGACGACCAGGCGGTGCCGGCCCTGGCCGCCCGGGCCGAGATCGCCGTCCCGCTCGCCCTGCTCGCCGTCCTGGCCGCCGTGGTCCTGGTCCTGACGGCCCGCCGGCTCGCCGAAGCGGTCGCCGCCGAGCAGGCGCTCCAGCGTTCCCGGGGAGCCGGCGTGGTGCGGCTGCTCGCGGTGGCGGCCGGCGAGTGGGCGGTGGCCGCGGTGCCCGCGGCGGCCTGCGCGCTGCTGCTGACCGGGCCGCTGCTCACCGCCGTCCTGCGTGCCGCCGGGGCACACGGCCTGGCCGCGGACGACGGCCGCACCGCCTGGTGGGCCGCCGGATTCGCCCTCGCGGTGCACGGTACGGCCCTGCTGCTGCCGCTGGCCCGACAGGCCTGGGACCCGGGCGCCCGGCAGGCGCTGCGCCGGCGCCGCCCGCGCCGGCCGGGACTGCAGCGGGCCGGCGCGGACCTGGCGCTGCTCGCCGTGGCGGTCCTCGGCTTCCTCCAACTGCGCCGCTACCAGGGCGTGGTGGTCCCGGACGCGGGCGCGGGCTTCGACACCGGAGTCGACCCGGTCCTGGTGCTCGCCCCGGCGGCGATGGCGGTGGCCGGCGCGGTGCTGGCGCTGCGGGCACTGCCGCCGGCCGGGCGGCTGCTGGAGCGGGCGGCCGCCCGCTCCCGCGGACTGGTCGCGCCCCTGGGCGCCTGGCGGCTGAGCCGCGACGCCGGCCGCCAGGCGGTCCCGGTCCTGGTCACGGTCCTGGCCGTGGCCTGCGCCGGCCTGGCCGCCGGGGTGCTGGCCGCCCTGCCGACCGGCGACCGCGACCGGGCGGCCTTCACCGTCGGCGCCGACCTGCGGCTGTCCGGGGTGACCGGCGCCGTGGCACAGCGCCACACCGCCCTGGCCGCACTGCCGGGCGTCACCGCCCTCACCCCGGTCGCCGACCGGTCGGCCTACGTGGGCAGCACCGTGGTGCGGACCGTCGCCATCGACACCGCCGCCGCCGCGGCCGCCGGCACCCTGCCCGCCCTGCGCCCGGACCAGGCCGACCGCCCGGCCCCGGAGCTGCTGGCCCCGCTGGCCGTCACCCCCGCCCAGGGGCTCGCGATCCCCGGCGAGCCGACCGCCCTGGAACTGACCGTCCGGGCCACCGCCGACCCCCCGGTGCCGGACCAGGGCCCGAGCCTGCTGCTCTGGATCCAGGACGCCGACGGGCTGACCGACCGGCTCACCGTCCCGCTGACCGCCGACGACCGCCCCCACCCGCTGACCGTGGACCTGACCGACGGCGGACGCCGCGCCTACCCGCTGACCGTCAGCCGCCTCGGCGTCCACTTCCCCGGCCCGCTGGCCCGGCGCACCACCCTGGACCTCGACCTGCCACGCGTCAGCGCCGTCACCGGCGAGCGGCGCACCGACCTCGCCCTCGGGGCGGGACAGTCCTGGATCCGCTCCGGCGCCGCCTTCGTCAGCCCCGACCGGCTCGGCTGCCCCACCGGCGACCCGGCCCCGGACGCCCGCCCCGGCCCGTCCGACGACGCCCGGAGCGACCAGGCCACCGCCTGCACCTGGCACAGCGGCGGACCCGGTCTCCTGCACGCGGTGCTGCGCTCCCAGATCCCCTGGAACACCCAGGACCCGGCCGACCTGGACACGTTCCTCGCCGTGCGCACCCCGACCGGCACCCCGACCGGCACCGCGAGCGGCGCCCCGGGCGCGGACGCGGGCGCACCGCCCGTCCTGCCCGCACTGGCCGACCGCACCCTGCTCGACGCGGTGAACGCCAAGGTCGGCGACACCATCACGCTCACCTGGGAGCGCGACAGCGACCAGAGGATCCGCATCACCGGAGAGGTCGACGCCCTGCCCGGGTACGGCCGCGGCCAGGGCCACCTGCTGCTGGACCTGCCCGCGCTCGCCGCCACCCGCGCGCTCGCCGGCGCCCCGCCACCCGCCGACACCCACTGGTGGCTGGCCAGCGACGACCCCGCCGCCACCTGGGCCGCCGTCGACGGCCACAGCGCCTTCGGCCGCGCCGAGAGCGCCCGCCGGCTCGCCGACGACCTGGCCGACGACCCGTTCCGGGCCGGACTGCGCTGCGCCTGGCTGCTGGTCATGGCCACCGCCCCGCTCTTCGCGGTGACCGCCCTGACCCTGCACGCGGTCGGCGCGGCCCGCTCCCGGCAACGGGAGTTCGCCGTCCTGCGCGCCCTGGGCGCGCGGACGACCGAACTGACGTCGATGCTGCGCGCCGAACAGGTGGCGGTGACGGTGCCCCCGGTGCTGCTCGGCGGCCTGCTGGGCCTCGCGCTGACCACCCTGCTGCTGCCGCTCACCGTGCTGGACGACAGCTCGGGACCGGTCTTCCCGGCCCTGGCCGCCGCCCCGGGCCGGCCGGCCGCCGCGCTCACCACACTCGCCAGCGGACTGCTGCTGGCCCTCTCGGTCCTGGTCCTCACCCGGCTGCTGGCCCGGGTCGACCTGGTCCGGGCCCTGCGCGCGGGGGAGGACGGATGAGCCCCGCGGCAGGACGGCGGTCCGGCAGCAGGCCCGGCGCCGGACCCGGCACCCCGCACAGCACCCCGCGCGGCGCCGCGCCCCGCAACGCACGCTTCGACGGCGGGAGCCCCCCATGCTGACCCTGCGCCTGATCCGACGGGAGGCCCGGATCGCCTGGCCGGTGGCGG
Organism: Kitasatospora sp. NPDC005856; assembly: GCF_040629945.1. NCBI lineage: Bacteria > Bacillati > Actinomycetota > Actinomycetes > Kitasatosporales > Streptomycetaceae > Kitasatospora > Kitasatospora sp. NPDC005856. Next base: position 6,695 of record NZ_JBEXWT010000097.1, read on the forward strand.
CCGGGCTGGCGCTGCTCTCCGTCCTGCTCACCGCGATCCCGCTGAGCTGGCCGCCGCGCTTCGACCGCCTCGCCGCCGACGCGCTCGCCGACCGGGTCGCCCGCGCCCAGCTGTCCGGCCCGCTGATCACCGCCACGGCCACCACCGTCCCGCTGTCGGCCAGAGCCCGGATCGCACCCGGCACGCTCGACCGGGACCTCGACCGCACCGGCGAGGCCCTGCGCGCCACCGCCGCCCCGCGCCTGGCCACCGTGCTCGGCCGGCCGCAGGGCCGCGTCGCCGCCCCCGCCGCCGTGGCGGCCGGCCCCGGAATACCCACCCCCTACGGCCGGCCCCCGGGGCTCAACCTCGTCCACGCCCAGCCCGACGACGCCCACGGCCCCGTCGAGTACGTCCAGGGCCGCGCACCCCGCGAGCCCCGACCCGACCCGGCGGCCCCGCCCGCACAGCCGCCCGCGATCGAGGTCGCGGTCTCCGAAGCCACCCGGGACCGCCTCGGCCTGACGGAGAGTCAGAAATTCGAACTGACCGGCACCGGCTGGTCCACCCCGGTGCTCCTGGTCGGCGTCTTCCGCACCGACCACGGCGCCGACCGCCTCCGGCAGCAGTTCCCGATGCTCGTCGCCCCCTGGACCGTACCGGCCGAGACCGGCCAGCAACTGGTCGGCCAACTGCTCACCAGCGCCGAGGGAATCGAACAGCTCGCGGGCCGCGGCACCGTACCGCTCGAACTGGCCTGGGACCTGCCCGTGGCCACCGGCCGCTCCGGGCCCGACGCCACCACCGCCGGCACCGCCGAACTGCGCGCCGCCCTCGCCGGGCTGCGCTCCGCCGACAGCACCCAGCACTGCGGGGACGACTCCGGCGGCCTCTGCACGCTGGCCGGCCAGATCGTGCCCAAGATCGCCGTCACCGACCGGCTCACCCCCGAACTGGACGCCCACACCGCCCAACACGGGCGCGCCCGACAGCTCCAGGGCTTCGCGCTCGTCGGACTGCTCGCCGTCGTGGTGGCCACCGCCGTCGCCACCGCACGGCTCGGCGCCCGCCGCCGGGCCGGCGCCTTCGCCCTCCAGCTCTCCCGCGGCGCCGGCCTCGCCGGCCTCGCCGGCCGCCTGCTGGCCGAGGCCGCGGTGGCGGTCGGCGCCGGCGCCGCGGCGGGCTGGGCGATCGCCCGTACGATCACGCCCCACGGCACCGCCCTCGGATCCGCCCTGCCCGCGGCCGTCGCCGCCCTGCCGGTCTGCTGCGCACCGGCCGCCGCCCTGCTCACCACCCTCCCGCGCACCCGACCCCCGGCCCGCTCCCGCCGCCTCGTCCTGGAAGCCCTGGCCCTGCTGCTGGCCGCGGGCGCCCTGACCGCGCTGCGCACCCGCGGTGCCCTCGCCGGCTCCGGCACCGACCTCCCGCTCGCCCTGGCACCCGTCCTGCTGGCCCTGGTCGCGGCCCTGGCCCTGCTGCGCCTGCTGCCCCCGCTCCTGCGCCGGGCCACCCACTGGGCACGCCGCTCGCGCGGCCCCGTCCCACTGGTGGCACTCGCCCAGGCCGGCCGGCACACCGGCACGGCCGCACTCGCCCTGCTGGTGCTGATGCTGGCCATGGGCTACGGCGTCTTCGGCGCCGGGATCTCCCGCACCGTCGCCGACAGCCGCGCCCAGAACGCCGACTGGCGCACCGGCGGAGCACCGCTCGCCCTGGTGGGGCCGCGCGACCGCCTGCCCGCCGACCTCTCCCAGGCCACCACCGTCGGCCACCAGGTCAGCGTCACCGGCGCGAGCGGCGACCTCACCGCACAGGACGACGGCACCACCTTCCCCGGCACCCAGCTCGTCGGACTGGACGCCGCCGCCCTGTCCGCCGCCCGCCCCGACTCCCCGCTCGCCCGCGCCCTGCTGGCCGCCGACGGAGCCGCCGCACCGGTGCGCCCGGCCGGCCAGGACGGCACCGGCCCCACCCTCACCGCCCTCGCCGACCCCGCCCTGGCCGCCCGCTTCCCCGACGGCACCTTCGAACTGTCCGCCCTGGGCACCAGCCGCGTCCTGGTCCACGTGATCGGCGCCCTGCCCGAGGAGGCCCTGCGCGACCCGGCCCTCGGACCGGTGCTCGGCAACGGACCCCGCCCCGGCGCCCTGCTGCTGTTCACCGGCCCCTCCGCACAACGCCTGCCCGCACAGCCCAACCACCCCTCCGCACTGCTGCTCCACCCCGCCACCGGCGCCCCACCACCGGACCCGGCCGCCGTGCGCACCGCCGCGAGCCCCTGGCTCGCCCCCACCGGCGGCACCGGCCCGCGACTCGAACTACGCGACCGCGCAGCGGAGTTCGAGGTTTTGCGCACCGACGGACTGGTCCGCTCGGTCCAGCTCGCCTTCCAGCTGACCACCGCACTCGCCCTGCTGCTCGCCCTCGGCGCGTTCGTCCTGGACCTGATCCTCGGCGCCACCGAACGCGCCCGCGTCACCTCCTACCTGCGCACCCTGGGACTCACCGGCCGCGCCTCGCTCGCCCTGCAACTGCTGCACCCGCTGCCGCTGCTGCTGACCGCCGCGGCCGGCGGCACCGCGCTGGGCCTGCTGCTGCCCGCGGCCCTCGGCCCCGGCCTGCGCCTGCAGGCGCTCACCGGAGCGCCCTTCGAACCCGCCGCACACACCGACTGGACCACCACCACGGCACTCGGCCTCGCCCTGGCCGTGCTGGTGACGGCGACCGCCGCCCTGGAGACGGCGATCGGCCGCCGCCGCGCCCCGGGCACCGTCCTACGACTGGGGGAGGCCCTGTGACCACCCGTGACCACCGACCACCCGCCACCGGGACCGACCGGCCCATGGTCCACTGCGAGAACCTCGTACGGATCTACCGCACCGGCACCGCCGCCCGCGGCGGCGTCGAGGTCCAGGCCCTCCAAGGACTCGACCTGACGGTGCATCAGGGCGAACTGACCGCCCTGGTCGGCGCCTCCGGCTCCGGCAAGTCCACCCTGCTCGGCATCCTCGCCGGCCTGGACGCCCCCAGCGCCGGCACCGCCACCGTCGACGGCACCGACCTGGGCGCGCTCAAACGCCGCGAACGCACCGCCTACCGCCGCCGCACCGTCGGAACGATCCAGCAGCAGACCGCCGCCAACCTGCTGCCCTACCTGACCGCCCGCGAGAACGTCCAACTGCCCATGGGCTACGCCGGAACACCGCGCCGCCGCCGCACCGCCCGGGCCACCGAACTCCTCGACCTGATGGGCATCGCCCACGCCGCCGACCGCACCCCCGCCACGCTCTCCGGCGGCGAACAGCAGCGCGTCGCCATCGCCGTCGCCCTGGCCAACGAACCCCGCCTGCTGCTCGCCGACGAACCCACCGGCGAACTGGACACCGCCACCTCGCAGGAGATCTTCACCGCCCTGCGCACCGCCAACGACGAACTGGGCACCACCGTCCTGATCGTCACCCACGACGCCCTGGTGGCCGACCAGGTCCGCCGCACCGTCCGCATCCGCGACGGCCGCACCTCCACCGAAGTGCTGCGCCCCGCGGCCGCCGACGGCCACGGCGCCTCCGTCGAGTACACGGTGCTGGACCGGGTCGGCCGGCTCCAACTGCCGCGCGAATTCACCGAATCCCTCCAACTGGAGCACCGCGTGCGGCTGGTCCTCGAACACGACCACATCACCGTGTGGCCCGACCGCGACCGCCCGCCGGGCCCCGGACCCGCCGCGACCGGCGGCTGACGGCCACCCGCCGGCCACCTGCCGTCCGCCCGCCGTCCGCCCGACGGGGAACGCCCGTTCTCCACTCTGTCAGGAAGCTGGACAGCGGTGCGGGAGTCGACCACTCTCACCACCATGACGTTCCCCCAACACTCTCCTTCCGCCACACGCGCAGCGCTGCTCGAGGCCGTCACCGCCGTCGGCGACGAAGCCGTCCCCCTGCTCGCCGACTGCCACGGCGACACCCGCATCCCCGGCGCCACCTGGACGGTCGCCGAGGCCGCCGCCCACCTCGCGATGGCCAACGAACTGATGGCCGCCCTCGCCGCCGGGGAGGACCGCCCGTACGGGGACGGCACCCCGGGCGCCCTCGCCGCGGCCAACGAGGTCTCGCTGGCCCAGCGGTCCGAACGCGACCCGGCCGTGCTCGCCGAACAAATCGCCCGCCAGGCAGGGGAGTTCGCGGCCGCCGCCGGCCCGCTCACCGGCACCGAGCCGATGCTGACCCCGCTCGGCCCGATGGACCTGGACACCCTCGGCGCCTACCTGCTGACCCACATGCTGGCCCACCTGTACGACGTCGCCGTCGCCCTCGGCCGGCCCCACCCGATCGACCGGCAGCGCGTCGGGCTGACCATGCCGTTCCTGCGCACGGCCATGCCCCTGGTGGCCGACGCCCGCACCGCGGCCGGCCACAACGCCTGCTACCGGCTGCGGCTGCGCGGCTCGGACGGATTCGCGGTGACCTTCACCGACGGCGCCGTCGCCGTCAGCCAGCAGCCGCCCCGCCGACCCGACTGCACCATCCTCATCGAGCCGGTGGCCTTCTTCCTCCTCGCCCTGGGCCGCTGCTCCACCGCCGGCGCCATCGCCCGCGGCAAGGTGTTCGCCTGGGGCCGCCGCCCCTGGCTGGCCCCGGCCTTCCCCGGACTGTTCACCGCCCCCTGAACCCGACCCCTGGACCCGGCCCCTGAACCCGCGCCGCCCGGCGCCGCCCTACCCGGGCGGGGAGGTCTCCTCCCGGCCGCCCGGAAGCGCCGTGCCGGGAGCGCGAGCCGCCGTGCCCTCCTCGGCCTCGCGGCACACCGCGCAGACGTTCCAGCGGGGCCGGCCGGGATCGGGGGAGCGGCGCGGGGCAAGAGTCATGTCGGAGGTGCTCAGGCCGCACAGGGTCAGGGGGCCGCAGGTGCCGGAGGCCTCCGCGGGGGCGCAGTGCGCCAGCCGTACCGGATTCCCGGGGTCCGCCGGCCCGAGGTCGGGGCCGAGGATCCGCGCATGGGCCGGCGTATCGGGTTCGAGCACGATGACGGTGTCCATCTCCACAACCTCGCCGCCCGACCGGCCCACTGCACGCGCACCGTGGCATCCGGCCCAGCCGACGCCCACCCAGGGCACCCCCCCGCCCGGCCCCGGCGGCGTACCCGGTGGCGCTCCCGGCAACGGCGGAGCCCGGCCGTGCCCCTACCATCACGGCATGCTGGCACTGCTCCACACCTCGTCCGTCCACGTCCCGGTCTTCGACGCGCTGCGCGACCGCGAGCACCCCGGCCTGCCGCTGCGGCACGTCGTCTCCGAGGGGCTGCTGGCCAGGGCCCGGACGGACGGGCCCGACGCCGTCGCGGGGGACATCGACCGGGTCCTCGCCCCGGCGGTCGCCGCCGGGGCCGCGGCGGTGCTGTGCACCTGTTCGACGATCGGCGGAGTCGCGGAGTCCCGGGCCGCGGTGCTGGGAGTGCCCGTGCTGCGCGTCGACCGTCCGATGGCGGCCGCCGCCGTCGCCGTCGCCCCCGGCGGCGGACGAGCCACGACGCGCATCGCCGTGATCGCCGCACTGGCCGGCACCGTGGGCCCGACCGTGGCCCTGGTCGACGAGGAGGCCGCTCGATCGGACCGGCCGGTCACGGTGACGGCCACGGTGGTCGACGGTGCCTGGGAGCGGTTCGAGAGCGGTGACCGCGACGGCTACCTGACCGCGGTCGCCGCCGCCGTCGGGGCCGTGGACGGCGTGGACGGCGTGGACGGCGCGGACGTCATCGTCCTCGCCCAGGCGTCCATGGCGGACGCCGCGCACCGGGTCGCCACCGGCGTACCGGTCCTGTCCAGCCCGGCCCCGGGACTGCGCGCCGCCGCTGCCGCCGTGGCCCGCCCCGCGGACGGACCGGGTAGGTGGACGGGCGCCGCCTGAGTACCCGTACTCAGGCGGCGCTGTCGGTGCCGGATGAGACTGTGCGGGTACGTCGGGACACCAGGGCCCGGCGCGACGGAGGGGGAGAGCCATGAGGCGTGCGAGCTTCGCCTGGACGACGGCGGTGGCGGCGGTGGCGGCGATCGCCGTGACCGCGGTCCCGGCGGCGGCCGGACAGGCCGTGCAGGCCGGACAGGCCGTGCAGGCCGTGCAGGCCGGGATCGGGGCGCCGGGTACGGGCGAGATCCTGCCCTACCCGGGGGCGGAGGGGCTGATCTGGATCCCGGACTGGATCGGTGACGGCGGCGCCGTCACCGGCGGCGCCTACACGTCCGGCCCGCCGGTCACCGTCACGGTCGGCTGCCAGGGCGGCGGCGAGGGCGCGGGCGAGGTGCGGGTCACCTTCACGCCCTACTACGGGGACACCACCCCGGTGCAGTTCACCGTGCCCTGCCCGGCGGAGGCCGTCGGCAAGGGCTCGGCGGTGGTGACGGCCGAACAGGGCCGGTCCTTCCACGTCGGGGTGCAGACGTCGGCCCCCGACGTGCACTGGGGGCTGACGGTCACCCAGCCGGACGCCTGACCGAGCCGGGGCGGGCCGGGTGGGCGGGGCGTGCGGGGCGGGCCGGGTGGGGCCGGATCCGCGTCGTCACGGGAATCCGGCCCACCCGGCCCGCCCCACGCGCCGGCCCGTCACACGATTTCGATGGACCTGACCATCGGCGGACGGTTCGGGTACGAGATGTCGGTCCAGCGCGGGATCCTGACCGAGTCGCCGTTGGCGTCGTAGTAGATCAGGTCGTTGTTCCCGGTGGAGATCCGGTCGACCCACCAGTCACCGAAGGACGTCCGGCCGCCGTTCGCGTAGCAGTCCACGCTCTGGCGGTCGCCGCTGTGCGACCAGATCTTCAGGAAGTCCTCGCCTCCCCGGCACTCGACGTGGTCGATGGCGAAGGCGTCGCCGGACGGGACGGCCACGGTGAACGCGGCCGCCGCGGCGAACGCGGCGGTCAGGGAAATCACGATCTTCCTGGTCTTCGAGAACACGGATCCTCCTCGGTCGGGTCACATGCGCATCGCCTCCGCATCATGAACCCGTTCGTCGACGAACGCCGCCAGCGCCACCAGGGCGGGGGAGGCACCCGGCAGGCGCACGGCCCACCCTTCGCGCCACCCGCGACCCGACCCGCCCGGAGCCCGCCCCCCACCGCGGCGGCAGCCCCGCGCCCCGCTATACATCCCGTGTATACATGGTGTGTATAGTCCTTGATCATGTCACTCGGACAGCTGCTCCTCGGGTTCCTGGAAGCCCAGCCCCGCCACGGATACGACATCAAACGCCTCTACGACGAGCACTTCGGCCGCGACCGCGCCCTGCACTACGGACAGGTGTACGCGACGCTCTCCCGGCTGCTGAAGAACGGCCTGGTCGTCGTGGAGGGCATGGAGGCCGGCGGCGGCCCGGACCGCAAGCGGTACGCGATCACCGACGCCGGAGTCACCGACCTCTCCGACTGGCTCGCCCAACCCGAGGATCCGCAGCCGTACCTGCAGAGCACCCTCTACCACAAGGTCGTGCTCGCCATCCTGACCGGACGCAGCGCCACCGACGTCCTGGACACCCAGCGCGCCGAACACCTGCGCACCATGCGCGAACTGACCCGCCGCAAACTCGCCGGCGACCTCGCCGACGAGCTGATCTGCGACCACGCGCTGTTCCACCTGGAAGCCGACCTGCGCTGGCTGGAACTGACCGCCGCCCGCCTCGACGACCTCACCACCCGCCTGACGGAGACCCCGCGTTGACCACCGCCCGACCCCTGCTCCACGCCCAGGACCTGCACAAGTCCTTCGGCCTCACCCCGGCCCTCGACGGCGCCTCGCTGACCGTCGCCGCCGGCGAACTCGTCGCCGTCATGGGCCCCTCCGGCTCGGGGAAGTCCACCCTGCTGCACTGCCTCGCCGGCATCACCCGCCCCGACCGCGGCACCATCGACTACCAGGGCCGCGACCTCACCACCTGCACCGACGCCGAACTGAGCGCCCTGCGGCGCACCGAGTTCGGCTTCCTGTTCCAGTTCGGCCAACTCGTCCCGGAACTCTCCTGCCTGGAGAACGTCGCGCTGCCGCTGCGCCTGAACGGCATGCGCCGCAAGGCCGCCGAGGCCCGGGCCGGCGAATGGCTGGAGCGACTGGAGGTGGCCGACGTCGCCGCCAAGCGCCCCGGCGAGGTCTCCGGCGGCCAGGGCCAGCGGGTGGGGGCCGCCCGCGCCCTGATCACCGGCCCCAAGGCGGTGTTCGCGGACGAGCCGACCGGCGCCCTGGACACCCTCAACGGCGAACGCGTCATGAAACTGCTGACCCTCGCCGCGCGGGAGACCGGCGCGGCCGTCGTCCTGGTCACCCACGAGACACGGGTCGCCGCCTACGCGGACCGCGAGGTCGTCGTCCGCGACGGCCGCACCCGCGACCTGGCCGCCGCCCGGTGAGCGCCGCCGACCCGAAGCTCCGCCGGCCCTTCCTGGACCAGCTCGCCCTCGGCGCCCGACTGGCCGTCACCAGCGGACGGGACGGCTGGGGCCGGCTGCTGCTCACCGCCTGCGGCGTCGGACTGGGGGTGGCCCTGCTGTTCTTCACCGCCTCCTTCCCCGGCATCGTGCACCACCGCGACCAGCGCCTGTACACGCAGAATGACACCTTCCACGACGAGGACCTGCCCACCCCCGGCGACCGGACGGTCCTCATCGCCGCCGCCGACACCACCTTCCACGGCACGCCCGTCCGCGGCCGGATCGTCCAGCCCGAGGGCCCGAACGCGGCGCTGCCGCCCGGGCTGGCCGCCTACCCCGAGCCCGGCGAGATGGCCGTCTCCCCGGCCCTGGCCGACCTGCTCGAGGACCCCGCCAACGGGCTGCTGCGCGAGCGCCTGCCCTACCCCGTGACCGGCACCGTCGGCCCGGCCGGGCTGCTCGGGCCCGGCCAGGCCGACTACGTGCTCGGCGGCGACCACCTCTCGGTGGACACCGGCGCCCTGCGGATCACCGAGTTCGGCCACTTCTCGCCGCCCAAGCCCATGGACCCGAAGCTGATCCTGCTCAACGCCGTGGGCCTGACGGTGATGCTGGCCCCGGTCGGCGTCTTCCTCGCCGCCGCCGCGCGCTTCGGCGGCGAACGGCGCGACCGCCGGCTCGCCGCGCTGCGGCTCGGCGGCGCGGACCGCCGGATGACCGCCCGGATCGCCGCCGGGGAGTCCCTGGTCGGCGCGGTGCTGGGCCTGGCCGTGGGAACGGCGCTCTTCCTGACCGGCCGACAGGCGATCGGACGGATCCGGCTCGCCGGCTTCAGCTTCTACCCCGAGGACGTCGCACCGCAGCCCGCCGTCGCCGTCGCGATCGCCGTGGCCGTGCCGCTCCTGGGCATCGGCGTCACCCTGCTCGCGATGCGCCGGGCGAACGTCGACCCGCTCGGCGTGGTCCGCCGATCCGGCCCCGGCCGGCGCCGGATCGGCTGGCGGCTGATGCTGCCGCTGGCCGGCCTGGCCCTGACGGTGTTCTCCCTCGCGCTCTCCGGCGCGCCGGACGGCCCGCGCGGCTCGCTCCTCGTCGCGTTCGGCGTGATGCTGACGCTGATCGGCGTCTGCGCCCTGCTGCCCTGGCTGGTGGAGGCCGTCACCCGACGGGCCGGCGGAGGCAGCCTGTCCTGGCAACTGGCTACCCGCCGCCTGCAGTTGGGATCAGGACCGGCCGCCGTGGCGGTCAGCGGCGTCGTGGTGGCGATCGCCGGCGCGATCGCCCTGCAGACGCTCTTCCTCGGCATCGGCGCCCAGTACGAGAGCATCCCCCGCAGCGTGCCCGCCACCGGGCCGTACCAGCAGTCGGTGACCTTCCCGGGCGGAGCGCCCAACGCTGACGGCATCGCCGAGCGCCTCGCGCGCGGCACCGGCGTCGAGGCCACCGCGGCGTACACCGCGTTCTCCCTGGAGAGCGAGACGGCCAAGCCCTGGCAGCTGCCCTCGGTCCGGATCGCCTCCTGCACGGTGCTGCGCGGATTCGCGACCCTGCCCGACTGCAAGGACGGCGACGCCTTCGCGGTCCAGGACCGGGCCGGGCGCCCGGGCGCCGAGCCCGTGGGGCCCGGGACGATCGTCCACGCGGCCCGCTTCCGGGGCACCGGCGAGCCGGTCTCCTTCCCGCTGCCCGCCGTCACGGCCACCGTCCCGCCCGTCGAGGGCGCCGACCCCAACGGGCGGCTCGGAGCCGGCCTCCTGCTGCTCACCCCCGCCACCGTCCCCGCCGACGCGCTGCGCGGGCAGCCGGCCACCGTCCTGGTGTCGCTCGCCGACACACTGGCGGACCCGAAGGAGCAGCTGACCACCGACGTGATGGCGATCGACCCGCAGGCCCGCACCGAGTTCCCGCTCGACCGCACGCTCGACCCCACCTACCTCGCCGTCAAGCGCCTGCTGACGGCGGGAGCGGCGATCACCCTCGTGCTGGTCTCCCTCAGCCTGCTGGTCGGCCAGCTGGAACGCTTCCAGGAACAGCGCCGCGTGCTCGGCGTCCTCAACGCCGTCGGCACCCGCCGGCGCGTCCTGGGCCTGTCGGTGCTGTGGCAGACGCTCATCCCGATGGCCCTGGGCCTGGTGCTGGCGGTCGCCGGCGGCCTGCTGACGGGGGCGGTGCTGCAGTACTCGGCGGGCGTCCCGCTGAGCGTGGACTGGGGCTCGATGCTGGCCATGTCGGCGATCGCGGCCGGCGCGGTCCTGCTCACCACCGTCCTCGGACTGCCCCAGCTCCTACGGCTGATGCGCCCCGACGCCCTGCGCCACGAGTAGCACCGGGGGCGCCCCGGACCCCGCCCACTCCCGCGAGCCGCCCGGCTCCTACAGTGACCGACAGTGGAATCCGATCCACTGAAGCCGGCCCGTCGCGGCGCCGTCCGGATCCCGGACGGCGCCGCGACGCACGAGAAGCGGGGGAACGGACACATGAGCAGGAGACGCAATCCCTGGTCGGTCGCCTACCTCCTGATCGGGCTCGTGCTCCTGCTGACCGCTGTCGCCGGGGTGGCCGAGTTCACCAGGGTCGACGACCTCATCCCCATCCTCCTGATGGGCGTTCCGGGCCTGGTGCTGACGGTCCGTGCCCCGATGTTCGGCGTCTCCTTCGGGGACGCCGGCCTGAAGTACTCGGGACTGCTCAAGTCGCGCTCCTACACCTGGTCCGAGATCCAGGAGGTGAGGCCCGCCGTCGTCACCGGAACCGTCTTCTCCTCCGACGTCCCCGAGCTGCTCCTGGCCTCGGACGAGATCGACCAGCTGCCGATGCTGGCGGGCTACGGGGCGGGGAACAGGCCCAACCGGCGGGTCGAGCAGCTCGTGGCCGACCTGGAGGAGGCGCGCCGGTCCGCCGGGGAGCGGCACTGAGCCGCGACTTGGCCGCCCGTCAACGGACCGTCAGCGGCCCTGCGCGGTCCCGGTCCCCGTCCCCATCCCCATGGCGAGTGCGATCACGGGATGGGTGGTGCCGTCCCCGGAATCGATGCCCGGGAACGAGACCGCGGCCGCCGCGCTGCGGGGGAACAGCGCCCGCTCGTACACGGTGAGCGCCGCCTCGACGTCACCGGGGTGGGCGGCGAGCGCCGCGCCGAGCTCGGCGCCGTCGAGCATGGCCAGGTTGGCGCCCTCGCCGTTCGGGGCGGCGAGGTGGGCGGCGTCGCCGAGCAGGGTCACCCCCGGCACCCGCTCCCAGCGGTGCTCGGCCGGAAGCGCGTAGAGGTGGCGCAGCACCGGGGCGCCGCTCCCCTCGGTGACCAGCGCGAGGAGTTCCGGCGCCCAGCCGGCGAACTCCCGCGCGATCCGGGCGGTGGCCGTGGCCGCGTCGGTGAAGTCGATGCCCGCGAACCACTCCAGCGGCTCGGTGATGCCCACGTAGGCGTGCAGGGTGTCGTCGCTCTCCCGGTGGGCGAAGATCTCCCGTTCCGGCGCGGACGCCGCGATCATCGACCCCTCGCCGACCGCCCGGACGGTGGCCGGGTGCCGGGTGCGCGCGTCGGTCAGGAACGTCTCGACGACGGACCGGCCGACGTACTCGGGCCTGGCGCCGGAGAGCAGCGGCCGGACGCGTGACCAGGCGCCGTCGGCGCCGACCAGCAGGTCCGTTCCGACGGTGGTGCCGTCGGAGAACACCACCGCGTGCCGCCCGCCGCCCAGGGCGCGGACGGCGGAGGCCTTGCGCCCCCACCGGACGGTGCCGGCGGGCAGGGAGTCCAGCAGGATCCGCCGCAGGTCGCCGCGCCGCACCTCGGGGCGTCCGCCCGTGCCGTCGTCGGCCTGGTCGAACAGGACGGTCCCCCGGTGGTCCAGCACTCGCATCGCCTGGCGGCCCGACAGTACGACGGAGTGGAACTCATCCATCAAGTCGGCTGCGTGCAGGGCGAGTTGACCGGTGTCCTCGTGGATGTCGAGCAGCCCGCCCTGGGTGCGCGCCGAGGGGGAGGGCTCGGCCTCGTGGACCGTCACCGGGATGCCGTGGAGGTGCAGGACCCTGGCCAGCGTGAGACCGCCGAGCCCGGCGCCGATGATCGTGACGGGTGTGCGCATGGGTGGCTCCTTCGGGATCGGGCCACCCGATCGACTCCGGACGGCCTGCCCCGGACGCTGTCAGGCGCCGCCTTCGCGCCACCGTCATCCGGCCGTCGGCCGGTGTCGGGCGACCGGCAGACCACCCGTAGGCGGCTGTCGGACCACCGACACCGCAGGTCACCCCGGGGCCTGGTCCCGGGCCGTCCCCCGCGCCGGGCGGGGGAGTGGCCGGGAAGCAGGCCGGGTGGGACGGCCGGCGGGACGGCCCGGGACGGTCAGCCGCCGACGGCCGATCCGTCGGCGACGGGACGCCAGGGGGAGAGGTCGACGGCGCTCTGGACGTATCCCGCCCGGTCCCAACTGCCGTTCGCATGACGGACGGTGTGGTAGAGCGCGCCACTGTTGGAGCAGGTCTCGAAGACCAGCTGCAGCTCGTTGTTCACACTGGCGCCGTCGGCGCCGCACACGCCGAGGGGCTGGGCGAGGATCTGCTGGCCGATGCCTCCCCAACCGGCCCAGTTCCCGTCGGAGTTGCGGATGGTGTGGTAGACGGCGATCTGGCTGTTGTTCACCACGGCGACCTGCAGGGCGCCGTTGACGCCCGCCGCGACCACGTCGTGCGGCCAGCCCCAGGGGGAGGGGGTGCCGGCCGCCCCCATGACGTTGCCCCAGCCGGACCAGCTGCCGTCCGCGTGGCGGATGGTGTGGAACACGCGGCCGTCGTTGAACATGGTGGCCACGACGTGCAGTTCGCCGTTCACCTCGGCCGTCGCCAGGCTGAAGAACTGGTCCGAGCCGAGCCCCGCGGGCGTGTTGATCACCCCCCAGGGCTGCCAGCTCCCGTCCGGGTTCTCGACGGTGTGGAGGAGCCGGCCCGAGGGGTCGATCGCCGCCAGCTGGACCCGGCCGTCCACCACGGCGGCGCCGGTCCGGCCCAGCTGGAAGTACTGGTTGGAGAGGGCCAGTTCGGCCAGACCCTTCATCGGGACCGGCTCGGACCAGCTGCCGTCGGGCTGCTGCGCGGACTGGACGAACTGCACGCTCATCGGGCCGGAGCCCCTGAGCCCGAACAGCCGCAGCCGTCCGGAGTCGGCGACGGTCGTCCAGTACCGGAAGCCGCCGAACTGCGGGATCTCCCGGGCGGCGTCCCAGGTTCCGTCCGGCGCCCGGCGGGTCTGGACGACCTTCCACGGATCGGCGCGCAGCATCAGGTTCAGTCCGGCCGTCGGGGCGTCGCTCCCGGTCGTCCGGGGCGCGGCCCCGGCCGGAGCGGCCGTCATCACGGCGGCGAGCGCCACCGAGGCGGCCAGCATCGAAGCGACGCGCATCCGGCGCCGACGGGTGGTCTTCAGCACGACAGCATCCCCCTGTTCACATGGCCCCGGTCGGGCCGGGTGCTGTCATACCAGAGTCCGAAGATCGCTGGGAAGCGGATATTCCCCTGGCCAGGCCGTATGCGCCGCCGGACGCGGCCGAGGGGGCGGTCGGGGGGCGGTCGGGGCGGGAACGGCCGAGGGCGGGCGGGACCCGTTCCGGCCGCCGATCGGCTGACCCGCCCGCCGGCCCGAGGCCCCGCCGCCGCCCCGCCGCCGGCCCGCGGAGTGATCCGCGGGCCGGCGGCGGACCGTCAGGGTGCCAGGCGGTAGGCGCGCAGCACGGTCTGCTCGACGGTGGAGCCGTCGGCGGCGCGTGCGGTGGCCTTGAGCGAGACGAAGCCGGCGGCGCCCGGCGGCGGTTCGACGGTGACGCGGTAGCCGCCGTCGGCGGGGGCGACGGGGGCGTCCTGCCAGGTGGCGCCGTCGTCGAAGGAGACCCGCACGCTCAGGCTCGCGGTGGCCGAGGCCGGGGCGCCGCTCTGCCGTTCGACGGCGGCGAGCAGGGTGTGCTGCCGGCGCGGCACCTGGTTGTCCGGGTCGACGGGGGCGGTGAAGCGGACGGCGTCGACCGGCAGCGCCGTGCCGCGGGTCCGGCCGTCGGGCCCGGGGGCGACGGCGGCCGAGCGGAAGGTCCAGACCGCCTCGACGGTGCCGGACAGCGACGCCCAGGGCTCGGCCCGCACGGCCCTGGCGGTCAGCCGGTAGGCGGCGTCGGCGGCCGGCACGGCGAAGCGGGCCTGCTCCCGGTCGCTGCCCGCGACGCGCTGCCCGTCGCGTTCCAACTCGAGGCGGACGGTGTCGTCCTGCCGCAGCGGCCACGGGGAGCCGAAGTGGCCCGGGGAGGCGTCGCTGAACAACTGCGGGGCCACGGTGAGGTAGCCGTCGCCGGTGCGGGCCATGGTGGCCGTGCCGCCCTTGCCCAGGGCCAGGCCCGGGCCGATCACGGCGGCGTTCCAGCGCTCCGCGCAGGTCGCGCCGGCGGCGCAGCGCACCGTGCCGCTCTGGCTGATGGCGGTGCGGACCATCTCGCCGCCGGGGCCGGTGGTCTGGCCGAAGGTCGTGTCCCGGATCTGGTCCTTCACGGTGAAGTACTCGGTGCGGGTGGCCGGCAGCGCGAAGGAGGGCTGGGCGATGGTGAGGGCGCCGAGGCCGTCGATGCCCGCGAAGCTGCTGAAGTCGCCCGCGGTGCCCGGACCCTGGGCGAAGTAACGGGTGTTGAGCGTGGCGAGTTCACCGTGGTCGACGGTCAGGGTCGGCTCGGGCAGCCGACCGGTGGTGTGCACCAGCAGGTCGTAGCGGTCCGGCAGACGTCCGTTCTGCGTGGCCGGGCCCTCCTGGAGGCTCTGCGTGACGAAGTCGAGCCGACCGGCGACGGGCCGGGCGGTGGGGACGACGTACAGGTTGCCGGGCCGGGCCAGGACCGTGGCCGAGTCCGTGCACTCGCCTTCGGCGGCGCTGCCGGCGGTGCGGTAGCAGTAGCCCGCGGAGAGCGACCGGCCGGTGGTGGCGCGGCCGGGAACGGTGACGGTCAGCTGCCGGCCCTCGCGGGCGTCGACGGCGAGCCGGGTGTCGCCGCGCAGCTCCAGCTCGGGCTGCAGGAACAGGGTCGCGGTGGGGCTCGTGGTGCCCGAGCCCGGGGTGGCCAGCTGTCCGCCGAGGTTGTAGCGGCCCTCGGGCACGCGCACGGTGGCGGTGCCGCCGGTGAACTGCAGCTGGTAGGCGGCGTGGGTGTCCAGGTCGACCAGGCTGATCATCGACCAGGCGTTCCAGGTGCTCGGCCCGAGCGGCGCCCCGTTGCGGTCGACGGCCGTCACGGTGACGTCGTGCCGCACGGCCTCGCGGGTGAGCGCGTAGGCGGTGGTGACGGAGGCCCCGCCGGGCCCGGTGGCGCGCACCCGCCCGGTCAGCGAGGCCCCCGAGGGGACGCGGGCCGGATCGACGGTCACGGTGGCCGACGCTCCGCCGCCCGCAGGCACCGTCAGGCGGGCGGGGGAGACGGTGAACGCACCGGCCGCCGCGGTGGTCTCGACGGCCAGCTCCAGCGTGACGGGCTCCCGGCCGTCGTTGCGGTACTCGACGGTGCGGGTCAGCGGCTCGCCGCCGGGCGGGCCCTCCAGGTGGATCCCGGTGCCCTCGGCGGTGGCGTACACCTCCTGGGCGGTGGCCCGGGCGAGGTCGACGCGCCCGGCGCCCTGCTCGTACGCGCCCTGGCCGGCGGCCGGCGTCGCGGAGGAGGTGAGCGCGGCCTTGAGCTGCGGGCCCTTCCACTGCGGGTGCTGCTGGGCGAGCAGGGCCGCGGCCCCGGCCACGTGCGGGGCCGCCATGGAGGTGCCGGAGATGGCCGTGTACCGCTCGCCGACCGGCTCCTGACCGTTCGTCCCGGCGGCCCGGGCGGCGACGATGCCCACGCCCGGCGCGGTGAGGTCCGGCTTGACGGCCTGGTCGCCGACGCGCGGACCCCGGCTGGAAGAACGGGCGAGCGCGCCGTCGTGGTCGACGGAGCCCACCGTCAGCGCGGCGTCGGCCGACCCGGGGGTGCCGACGGTGCCCGGGCCGCCGCTGTTGCCGGCGGCGGCGACGAACAGGGTGCCGTAGCGGGCGGAGAGCGCGTCGACGGCCCGGGCCATCGGGTCGGTGCCGTCGGTCGGCGGGCCGGTGAGGCTCATGTTGACGATCGGCGCGCGGGCCGCGGCCCACTCCATGCCCTGGAGCACCCAGGACTCCTGACCGTTGCCCTCGTCGTCGAGCACCCTGCCGACCAGCAGCTCGGCGTCGGGGGCGACACCCTTGAACCGGCCGTCGGAGGCGGCGCCGGTGCCGGCGACGATCGAGGCGACGTGGGTGCCGTGCCCGTCCGGGTCGGCGGTCACCGGCGCGTCGGCGGGCCCGGTGAAGTCGGAGGTCTCGCCGAGGGAGCCGGCCACGTCGGGATGACCCCGGTCGATGCCGCTGTCGAGCACCGCGACCTTGACGCCCTTGCCGGTCCAGCCGGAGCTCCAGGCCTGCGGGGCGCCGATCTGCGCGGTCGAGCGGTCGAGCGCCGCGCCGACCTTGCCGTCCAGCCAGACCCGGTCCACGCCGCCCGCGACGAGCCCGGCGCCCGGCCGCGCGACCAGCTGCCACAGCTCGCCCGCCCGCGCCTTCGGGGCGCGCAGGGCCGCGCCGTGCACGCTCTCCAGCGCTCGGACGGCGGTGGCGCCGGCCGGCGGCGCGGCCGCGGCCAGGCCCGGGGCGCCGGTGTGCTCCGAGCCCAGGATCAGCGGCAGTTCGGCGGTGTGCGCGTCGTCGTAGCCCTGGGCGATCAGCCCGGCGACGTCGAACAGCCGCCGGTCCAGCCGTCCGGAGTCCAGGGGGCCGACCGCGTCCGAGGGGACGAGGTTCAGCGAGCCGGGCGCACCGGAGCGCTGGACGAAGGTCACGTCCTCGCGCCCCGGCCCGGGCCGCACCCCGGCCAGCGCCACCGCGCCGTCGGCCCCGACCCGGGCCGTGACCGTGTCACCGGTGATCAGGGTGACCTGGACCGGCCGGCCCGGAGCCGCTGCGTCCGTCACCGCTGTGTCCGTCGGGCCGTCAGCGGCCCAGCCGGCCGGGGCGGTCAGCGCCCCGACCAGTGCCGCGCCCAGCACGGCGGCCGGCCAGCGCCCGGCCGGCCAGCGCCCGGCCGGCCAGCGCCCGGCCGTCCGGGGCCCCGGCCCATGCCCGTGGTGCCTGCGGGTTCCTCGCACGGGTGTCCTCTCGCTCGGGCGGCCCCGGGGACTCCGGGGCCGCTCACGGGATCTGTCGAGGAATCGACGGAACGAAGGGCAGCGGAGGATGTCATTCGATGACCGGCGAAATTTCCCGCCACCCGTGACATCCCGGCACCGGGTGCGCTCCGTCGGACCAGGCAGAGACGAACGGAGGACACACCCTGTGCGTAGCGCAGACCTGGACGAGTTCCGCGGCTTCGCCGAGGAACGGCTGCCGCACCTGCGGCGGACCGCCTACCTGATGTGCGGCGACTGGCACCACGCCGAGGACATCACCCAGACCGCCCTGACCAAGCTGTACGCCGCGTGGGGACGGCGGCACCGCATCGCCAACCTGGAGGCCTACACCCACCGCGTGCTGACCCGGACCTGCATCGACCACACCCGGCGCCGCTGGCGGCGCGAGGACCCGACACCCGCACTGCCCGACCGGCCCGGCCCGGGCACCGACCCCTCGCTCGGCCTCCAGGTCCGCGCCGCGCTCGCCGCCCTGCCACCGCGTCAACGCGCCGTCGTGGTCCTGCGCTTCTGGGCCGACCTGGACATCGCCGACACCGCCAAGGCCCTCGGCTGCACCGCCGGAACCGTCAAGAGCCACACCGCCCGCGCCCTCACCAGACTGCGCGACCTGCTCGGCGACACCGACCCGTTCGACGAACTCGCCACCGCCCCGACCCCCCTGAAGGAACTCCTGTGACCCACCACGACGCCCTCGACCCGCAGGACGAACTGCGCACCCTGCTCGCCGCCGGACTCGGCGCCGAACCGACCCTGCGCCCCGGCACGGTGGACGCGGCCGTCACGGCCGGACGCCGCCACCGCGGCACCCGCCTGGCCGTCCGCGCCGGCGCCACCGTGGCCGGCGCCGCCGCCCTGGCCACCCTGGTGGCGACCGTGCCCACCGGCACCACCCCCACCCCCGGCGCCCCGGCGGCCGCCGCCGACCCGCTGACCGGCCCGCTCACCCTCGCCGGCGCGGCGGGAGCCACCGCCGAACCGCTGCGCCCGGACTCCTTCGGCCCCGGCAGCGGCCGCGCCACCGACTGGACCAGCGACCACCTGGGCGCCACCCTGGCCGGGCTGCTGCCGGCCGGCGCCACGACCGTGCGCCCCGGCGACATCCCGGGCCGCAGCTTCCGGGTCGCCTGGCAGTCCCCGGCCGGCCCGGTGGACTTCGTCGGCGGCGCCGACCGCACCGCCGACGCGCCGAAGGTCCCCTTCTGCGCCACCATCGCCCTGCCCAAGGTCACCCCGCGCCCCGGCGTGCCCAGCCCGCAGGACGTCGCCCCGCGGACCGACTGCCACCCGGTCGAGCTGCCCTCCGGCGCCCGCGGCGAGGCCGTGACCATGACCCTCCCGCAGAGCGACCGCGTCTCCCGGTACGTCCGCCTCCAGCGCCCCGACGGCCGCACGGTGACGCTCCAGCAGTGGGCCCAGCAGCCGGACGCGGGCCTGGACACGGCCGCCCTGCTGGCCATCGCCGACGACCCCGCCTGGCAGTTCTGACCCGCCCCGGCACCGGCCGGCCGGGCCGCCCCCCGCGCCCGCCCCGCGCCCCCGGGGGGGCGGGGGGGGGGGGCCCCCCCCCCCCCCCCCCCCCCAC